>JAEETB010000131.1 GCA_016286575.1 Prevotella sp. | reverse complement strand
CATAGCGCACCAGTCCGCCACCGTATGTCGAAATCCAGAGGAAACCATTGGAATCCTTGAAGATGTCGCTCACGTTGTTATGTGGCAGCCCATTGCTCAAATCAAGATAAGAAATATTGTAACGTTCTACCAACAAATTCCCGCTGCCCAGACAGGCCAGCGAAAGCATCAGACAAAGTGTCAATCCGATTATACGGGCATGCAAGTATCTCATAACGCGACAAAGATACGAAAAATCCCCCATACCTGACAAATCTGGAGGATTCTTTTGGGATTATTTATGATTTTCACGGCTGTATGCCGGGGCACTCGTCTGGGCAAGTAACCTCTTCGAAGTGGATGTTTTTTGTATCCTTCGTATAAAAAGCAGGACGTTCGTCTTTGTAAATGGTTTCCAGATGGACATTCTTCAGGTAGATATCCTCTGCATGACTGATTGAGAAGCCCCATGCAGGCTGGATTCCATGGGCTGACGGCTCCGGATAGTTCGCTTCACCCATGTCTGTGGCTTTGCGGGCAGAAGGAATGAAGAAAGGATTACACCCCCGTTGCTCCTTGACATCGTCGAGTGTCAATCCACCCCGGAACTGCACATTGAGGTTCTCAATATAGACATTTCGGACAGGATGATCTTCGACACCAGCAATCAGACAGGCATAGCGGCTGTCGGCATCAAGAACACTGACATTGCGGATGCGGATATTGTCGACTGTTGAGGGATGAAAGCCTTGTGGTGCCCGCATCCTATCGCCTAACCTGATATATATAGGTGAATTACAGATGTCAGTCATAGTTATGTCACTGACATTGATATCCTCCATCGCTGCTCCGTCTACAGTCTCAAGGGCCAGTCCCCGACAATGGGTAAATGTACAATTGCGGATAGTGATGTGTCGGAATCCGCCATTACTTTCCGTACCCAGTTTGATACGCCCCGTCGGGCCATCTCCATCAGGAGCCTTGAGTATATTCTTTGTTTTTGCACCATCAATATAGCTTCCGTTATCGTAGCCACTGACGTGACAATCTTCTATGAGGACATGTTCTGTGGGTTTAGGATGTCCCAAGGCATACGAGCACTTCAGTACTATAGCATCATCATTAAGGGTGTTTACATGACAATTCCTGATAATAACCCGTTCGCAGCAGTCTATGTCGAATCCGTCACGGTTTGTGTCAACTGTCACATTTTCTATCAATAAGTCATCAACACCTGTCATCAGCATGGCGAAATGACCGCTGTTCAGAAAGCTCACTCCTCGAATGGTCACCTTCTGACAACTCTTAAGTGCCAATGCCTTATTAGCTAGGGGCATGCCTGTATCGTTCCGTTGTTGCTCTCCTCTTGAAAGAGCATCAGTCCCATCTATAAGTCCCTCTCCTTCAAATGTTACATCATGTAGATTTTCACCCCATATCAGTGAGTTGTGCCAATGACTATGTCCGAAGTCCTGATAGTGGGATTCATTTGGTTCAGCCTCATCATAGCCTTCTTTGTTTGTCACTGGAGCAGCTTTTAAAACGGCCCCTTTCTCCAACCGCAGCGTAACGCCGCTTTCTAAATGGAGGGAATAACAGAGCCAGATTCCTTTAGGCAGGATAACAGTGTCCCCTTTGACAGATGCCTCCTTGATGGCAGCATTGATAGCAGGAGAGTCTAAATGTCTGCCATCGCCAATGGCTCCGAAATCTCTGACATCAATGGCACAAACATGACCGCAAAGAAAGGCTGCAATGATGATTGATAATAGTCTTTCCATATATATTTAAGATTTCTTGATGACCTCGGAGGGCAAAATACCAAACTCCTTCTTAAACGTTTCACGGAAATGGGCCATCTGGTTGAAACCCGTCATCATGGCAGCCTGATTCACATTATAGTCACCGCTCTCCAACAACTGGTAGCAGTAGCGAAGCCGCCGCTTGCGGATATATTCGGTGGCAGTCATACCTGTAAGGGCTTTCACCTTACGGTAGAAGGTGCTGTGGCTCATGGCCATCTTATCCGTCACGAAGGCCATGTCGATATTATCCTGCTTGATACGATCCTCGATAAGACGGTTCAGACGGTTGATAAATTCCTGATCAAGATGGCTCAGTTGAGGCATCATGGATGGCCCGTCTGTATATGCAGAAGGCAGATTGTCGGCCTTTTCATTGTTGATAATGAGCTCCGCAAGCCTTCGACGTGCATTCAACAGATTCTTAATACGACTGGACAGCAATTTTGCTGTGAAGGGCTTGGTTAGGTATGAGTCAGCCCCGCTGTCGTAGCCTTCCTCCTTGTCTTCGTCGGAATCCTTGGCTGTCAAGAGAATAATGGGAATGTGGCTGGTACGTATGTCACTTTTTAGATGGCGGGTCATTTCTATGCCGTTCATCTTGGGCATCATGATGTCGCTGACAATGATGTCGGGGATGTGCTCTTCAGCCATTTGCAGCCCACTTTCCCCGTTCTTAGCTTGGAGGATCCGGAAATCTTCGCAGAATGTATCAGCAATGTATTGTCGGATGTCATCATTGTCCTCTACGATAAGTAATTGTTCACTTTTCACTACGACCTCTTCATTTTCTACGTCCTCTTTATGCAAAGCGTTGGGATAGGTGTTGCAGATATCTATAGTGAACATGAAGCAGCTCCCCTGTCCCTCATGGCTCTCAACGCTGACGCTGCCTTCGTGCAGTTCTGCCAGTGACTTGACCAGTGCCAGTCCGATACCTGTGCCTGAAGCCTGATGGCTGCCCTTGGCCTGATAGTAGCGCTCGAAGACATGGGGCAGTGCGTCTGGGGCGATGCCGTAGCCTGTGTCGGCAACAGCGATGCGGAGTGTGCCCTCTAAGGCTTCCACAGTGGTGGTAATGCAGCCCTCGTCGGTATACTTGATCGCGTTCGACAACAGATTGTTCATAATAGTGGTAACGATTTCCGAATCGAACCAGATTGATGGCAGGTTGTCGGCAATATTGCAAACGAATTGCACCTTGGGGTTGCGATTGAGTTCTTTGTAGTTGAGACATATTTCACGAACGAACTGTCCGATGTCTCCGCGTGCCACTGTGAGCCGTCGATTCTGCGTCTCTGTCTTGCGGAACTCCAAGATTTCGTTGATGAGGCTTCTAAGCTTTTCGGCATTTTTCTGAATCATGGATACCCGATGATGGATCTGCTGCGAAAGGCTGTGGTCTTCCATCAGGTCGTCGAGCGGTCCGAGGATGAGCGTCAGCGGAGTACGCAGTTCGTGTGTGATGTTGGTGAAGAAGCGCAGGCGCTCCTCATTCATCTCTTGTTTCTGCTGACTCTCTCGTCGCTCCAATTCCAGGGCATTGCGCAGCGTCAGTTTCCGTTTGTATGAACGTACGAGGTATGCAACAACAACCAGTGCAGTCAGTGCGTAAAGCACATAAGCCCACCATGTGCGCCAGAAAGGCGGCGCGATGATAATGGTGAGTCGCGTGTCCTTGGCCTGATCCCAGTCCTGACTTCTCAGCTTGGCTCGCAGGATGAAGGTATAGTGCCCCGGGCGCAAACCTCTGAACACGACGTCGTGGTCGTTAGCGATATCATACCACTTGCCGTCCATGCCTTTCATCATGTACGAGTAGTCCACTGCCGGAGTCTGTGCATAGTTGCGCATGGCAAACGTCAGTCGTATCGTGTTCTGTTGATAGGTAGTGTAGACACACCCCTTTTCGTCGGGCCTTAACAGCTGCGTTTCCGTATTGCTGCCCACAGGGTTGTAGGCCTCACACGTTGTAATCTGTACTTCCGACAGCTGAGACTTGTTTCCCACCTGCCGTGGATTGAAGCAGCAGATACCCGATGCGGAGCCGAAATAGAGGATCCCATGATTGTCGGTGATGGCTGCGCCACAGGCAAAACCGCCAGTCATCCGAATGTCATGGTGATTGAAGTTATAGAATCTCGCCGTTCTCTCTACGAAACAGGATATGCCCGAATAAGTGCTCATCCATATCTCCCCGTTGGCATACTGAAGTGATAGTATGTGGCAGTCGTTCAGTCCCTGCTCCTTGCCGTAGACAGTAACGCCCGTCAGCCCGACGGGCTCTTCCACATGCACCAAGCCCCCGTCGGTACCCAGCCAGAGTCCCTGACGCCTGTCGGGTATAACCTGATTGATCTTTCCCGATGGTAGTCCATCCTCCAGACTCAGGTGGCGATGCCTCATGGTCTGTAGGTCGAAGGAGTAGATGCCGTCGCCCCACGTGGCTATGAACAGCTGGTCGGTGTCCGTCTGCATGATGCAGGTAGCCGGCGCATGAAGGGTGCTGCTGATGGCCTCGTGCCGAGTCGCCCTGCCGTTCGTATATAGATATACGCCGAACTCCCCGCCTATCCAGATGCGTCCATCGCTGTCCTCGGCAAACGAATGGATGTCGGAGCCCTCGGGCGTCATGTGAATGTGAGTGAAACCGCCCTTTTGCCTGTCGAAACGGATCACGCCCATATCGTCCAACCCTATCCAGACGCCGCCGTGACGGTCAGCCATCAGACAACGCGGCAAGAAATATTCCCTACGCATGATGTCCGGATAGGGCCATCTACCGACGATGAGCCCCTGTTCAACCGTCATCAGCTCCTTCTCGGTGGCCATCCAGAGACCTTCTGCCCTATCCTTTGCGACGGCATAGACGGGCTGGCTATCGTCAAGCAAGCTGAATTCAGACTTGCCGTTGCTGATGAAGTCTATGCCCGAGCTGTGGTTACCCACCCATACATTGCCATATTCATCCTCGACAATGCTTCGCGTATTGAGCGACGAGAGACGCGCCCGCCAGGCTTGGTCAAACTGCAGCTGGCCTGATGAAGCAATCGTCTTGATGCCGCCTATGTCCGTAGCCACCCACAATCTGCCATCCCTCGTCTGGCAGATGTCATAGACATTAGCGTCATATCGATCTTCGCGATCCGTCACCTTGTCAAAGGTCTGCGACTCGGGATGAAACAGGGCCAGTCCCTTGTCTGTGCCTACCCATATCCGTCCTTCCCTGTCCTGGTATATCCGTCGCACGTTGTTCCCCGGCAGACCGTTCTCTTCATTATTCTGCTGTTGGAAATTCTTTGCCAGACCATTACTAAGGTCTACCACCGTCATGCCGTGCTGAGTGTGACCAATATAAAGATGTCCCCGGCCGTCGTCCATAACACAGCGGTTGCCATAAGTCTGGCTCAGTTCCAACGACTTTACACGAAGCGTTAGGCCGTTAAGCAACTGCACTTGCCCGTTACCATAAGCCAGCCATACGCCGCCATCGCCTTTAGCTATGTCATTGATGCTCGACCGTACCAGCCCGTCATCAAACGTCAGTTGCCGCGTCAGTCCGCCAGCTGGGTTGTAGACAGTCAGCCCTCGCTCTGTGCCAACCAGCATCAGCCCCGCCTCGTCGTACCAATAGAGAGCCGTAATTCGTCCTTTCGTCCATTCCGACGTCAGGAACGGCTGGATTGTCTTCCCAGCTATTCTGTTTACCCCCGCCTCTGTACCTGCCCACACGTACCCCTGCTTGTCGACGGCTAAACTGAGAACAAAGTCGTTCGACAGCCCGTCGGCAGAGCTGATATGCTTCGTAGCACTGACCGCCTGACCCAAGGCCGCCAACATCCACCACACGGAGCAAGTAATCAATACTATTCTTTTATACATTTCCTAATAGTTTTAGCGGTGACAAAGATACACATTATTTATTATATAACGTGCTTTCTGCCATAAAAAAACTGTCATAGAACATACAGTAATCGGTCATGACGAGAATATGTACCATCAATGACGGATTTCCGTCGGCTGTATTAACAATAATCTTCTTAATTTTGCCGCAACAAACTACAGCAACATATCATCTCTCTTGGTTTTGATTCATGCATAGTTAATTGTTTAGTTAGTAATATTAGTAAATAAGTGTTAGTTCTTTCTAAGGTAAGTAAGATTGTTTTTCGGGATGAACAAAGTTGGTAATAGGTGGAACAAACAATATTAGTAATTAAAAACAAAGTGAAATGAAAGAACAAAGAAGAACGAAACTGAAGAGCGACCGCTCGATGTGGATGCGCATTCTGTTCCTTGCTCTAATGGCCGTCACTTCAACGGTTGCTTTTGCGCAAGGGAAAGTATCGGGAACGGTTGTCGATGCGGCTGGTGAGGCAGTCATCGGTGCCAGCGTCATGGTAAAAGGAACTTCTACAGGAACGATTACCGATTTCGACGGTAATTTCACGCTCCAGAATGTTCCAGAGAAAGCAAGCCTCGTGATCAGCTACGTAGGCTATCGCAATCAGACGATTGCCGTTGCTGGTAAGAATCAGTTGAACGTGACGCTCGAAGAAGACCGTCAGCTGCTCGACGAAGTGGTGGTTGTAGGTTACGGTGTGCAGCGTAAGAGCGACGTGACAGGTGCCTTGACCCGTGTGGGTGAGAAGGAACTGAACACGAAGCCCGTTTCCAACGCTTTCGAGGCCCTGCAGGGAAAGGCAGCCGGTGTGGACATCACCACCAGTGAGCGCCCAGGTACTGTAGGTAGCATCGCCATTCGTGGTCAGCGTTCTATCTCTGCTGGACAGGGTCCGCTCTACGTTGTGGACGGTGTGCCCCTTCAGGCAGGTGGTATCGAGACCTTGAATCCCCGTGATATTGAGAGCATCGACATCTTGAAGGACGCCTCTTCTACCGCTATCTACGGTAGCCGTGGTGCCAACGGTGTTGTATTGGTAACAACCAAGCGCGGTCAGGAGGGTAAGACACAGCTGAGCTACTCAGGTGCCTTCACCTTCGAGAAGATCGTCGACAAGAGCCCGGCCATGAATGCCAGTGACTATATCACCTGGCGTCGTTGGGCTTACTATAACTCAGCCCCTGACAAATATACTCCTGGCGACCAGCCTACACAGGAGCAGGACAAGGCCTTCTTCGCAGGCGACGAGACAGCCCTCAACAATGTGATGAAGGGTTGGAGCGGCGGCTCATGGGACGGCTCAAAGGTGACGGATACCGACTGGACGGAGTTTGTGAAGCAGACGGGTGTCACTCAGGAGCATAACGTCAGTGTACGTGGTGGTTCGAAGAACCTCGCAGGATATGTATCATTCGGCTACCTGAACAATAAGGGTACCCAGAAGGGTCAGAGCTACGAGCGCTACAACCTCACCGCTTCTGCCGATGTACAGGGCACACCTTGGTTCAAGGCAGGTGGTTCTGTCAATGCTTCATACGGTGTTCAGCAGTATGGCTACTCTGTACCTTACGGAACCTCTACAGGTGCCAAGGAACTCTACAGCGCAGCCAAGTCGATCCTCCGCTATACCCTTCCTTATGATGAGAACGGTGAGATCATCACCCAGCCTGGTGGATCTACAACCAATACCTATTCTATTATTGATGAGTGGTCAAAGTCTACTGACCAGCGCCAGACCTTCCGTGCCCTCGGCAGCTTCTACGCTCAGATTGACTTCGGTAAGATGTGGGAGCCTCTGCAGGGCTTGCAGTGGAAGACCCAGTTCGGTCCTGACTTCCGTTTCTATCGTCGTGGTAACTTCCTCGACAGCAGCTCTATCAGCCGTGCAGGTGGAAAGAACTCTGCCAGCCGCAGCGAGGAGCGTCACTTTGCCTGGACACTCGACAATATGCTGCTCTATAACAGGGGCTTCGGTGTTCATAATATCGGCGTGACCCTGTTGCAGAGTGCTTCGAAGAGTAATACAGAGAACAGCTCGATGAGTGAGGTGGGTGTAACCATTCCTTCATTCCTCTGGAACAACATGGGTGCCATCGACATCACTGATTCACAGTATCAGGCTTCGATGGGTACAGGTCTCTCAGAGTATGCCCTGAGTTCATATATGGTCCGTGTCAACTACTCGCTCATGGATCGCTATCTGCTCACCGCTTCTGCCCGTTGGGACGGTTCTTCCGTACTCGCAGAGGGTAACAAGTGGGACTTCTTCCCCTCAATGGCCCTTGGTTGGCGTATGGAGCAGGAGAGCTGGCTCAGAGACGTTACATGGCTCGACCAGTTGAAGCTCCGCTTCGGTGTCGGTGTGACAGGTAATGCTGCTGTTTCGCCTTATGGAACACTGGGTGTCATCAGTTCTTACTGGATGCCATTCAGCACTGGTAACTCCCAGATCTTCGTGACCAACGAGCCTTACTATACATCTGGTTCCAATGCCATG
Organism: Prevotella sp.; assembly: GCA_016286575.1. GTDB lineage: Bacteria > Bacteroidota > Bacteroidia > Bacteroidales > Bacteroidaceae > Prevotella. The sequence goes on along the minus strand of JAEETB010000131.1, from coordinate 400 downwards.
CCTAACAAGAACCTGGGTTGGGAGAAGACCACACAGTGGAACTTCGGTATCGACTTCAGTTTCCTGAAGGGGCGTATCGGTGGTACCATCGATCTGTACAAGTCGAATACGAAGGACCTGTTGCTCGCCATGAGCGTGCCTTCACTCTCGGGTTATCCCTCAATGATGGCCAATGTGGGTGAGACCAAGAACAAGGGTCTTGAGGTGACGCTGAACGTCATCCCCATCCTGACCAAGGACTTCATGTGGAACTCGAACCTGAACTTCGCTTTCCAGAAGGATGAGATCGTAGAGTTGGCCAATGGTAAGGAAGACGATATCAACAACGCCTGGTTCATCGGTGAGTCTATCGCTGTTCACTACGGCTACGAGGCCAATGGTCTCTGGCAGGAGAGTGATG
>JAEETB010000130.1 GCA_016286575.1 Prevotella sp. | reverse complement strand
AACAACACCGGCGATACCTCTAACAAAGGAAATCTGACATTCACCACGAACGGAAACTTCCCAGGCAAACTTATCATAGCCAACCCGACAAAGGGCGAGAGTGCCATTAAAGGATTCTCGAATATCAGCTATAACTGGGATCTGACGGCCATTGAACCTGATGGGTCATACTACGACACGACGACACTCAAGATGATGTATAAGGATGAGACGGAAACCCCTGTCATTGCCGACGCCATAACCATCGGCGAGGCGATTGTACCAATTACAGAAAAGAGAGCCATCACCTTCGAGGAAAGTCAACTCGTTGAGAAAGATGAGGACGGTAAAGTGAAGAAAGATGAAAGCGGTAATCCTATAAAAGCAAACCTGTCGAACTACAGCTACGCCCCATCGTCGACAACAGGAGAACCGGAAAAGAACGTGATTCATATTAGCTTGAATTCTGCAAATATTAGTGATGACGCTGGCGGTTTCGATATTGAAAACGGCGTTGGCGGTATTTATATTGAAGACACCATGACCGATGAAAAGGCAGGTCAAGTGGCCCAAGATGTAAATGATAATAAGATGGTACCTGGTGGTACTTTATACTCCGAGAGTTACGACGGTTTCACCTTCAAGCTAATCGCTGGTTCGGGTACCATTGAGATTGACGAAATTGTGGAAAACACCCATGAGTTCCACCTGATCATCGGTATAAACAAGCCCATCACGCTCAATGAATATAATTCAATCATCAGGCCATACGATGGCAAAAGTGTACGCGTACAGGCAGAAATCGCATTCAATGTGGGAGCACCTACTTACTGTTTCCTCTATATGGTGAAGAAGACTGCCGGCACACGCGGCACGCGTCTGGGTAAGCGCGACAAGGCTCATGGCAAGTTGGTTTCTGTACAGGTAAGATCGACAACTGTCATTCCTACCGAACCACCTTCTGAGGCTACAGGCGGCGTCATCCCCAAATCTGATGATCCCGAGCCTGAAACTGACCCAACACCTCCCACACCTCCTACTGGCATCAAATTCGTCAACAGTGACAAGATGGCTGTGAAGAGCGGATGGTATACGATCGATGGCCAGAAGATTGCAGAGCCGACACAGAGAGGTCTCTACATCAAGGATGGTAAAAAGGTCGTGATTAAGTGAGCGAAATGAGAGCTTGCTCGCATTTCCGAACGTGAGCGAGCTCGAGCGAAGCTCAAGGTCGTGATTAAATAAAAAAATGGCTCCCGTGGGAGCCATTTTTTATCTCTAAAAGTTCCACTTAAACGCTAGCGTGGGGTTAATGAAGAACGACTTGTCGTTATAAAAATTATAGATGAAGTTGTTGCTGATCTCAATCTCAGAACCGAAACTGATATGAGGCGTCACATTATACCAGATCTGAGGCTCTGTCAGGATGACGAGCATACCGTCACCCTCCTTGCCTGGGCGCCAGTTCTCACCACGCCAGAAATCGATGAAGCCTGAGAAGGTGCCCTTGCCGTGTGCGAAGTTGATACCCCAGACACCCGTCAGCTGCACACTGTGATAGGCCTCAGTGGTTTCATAGCTCTTGAAGAAGCGTTTGTAAAGCAACTGCACAGACCAGGTCTTCGAGAAATCGGCGTTGTGGCCGTTATAGGCTGCACCCACGAGGGCTGCCTGCTGGAAACTGCCAGCGGCCTCACTCAGACCACCATCGTACTCCACATGGGCTGCGAAGGGTGAACCACTGCCGAAGCTGAACTCACGCGAGATCTCCGTATAGGCACTCTTAAAGAACTTGTTACTCAAGTCGAGGTCGACGAAATAGTACCACGATCCCCACTTGTCAGCCTTGAACTGCTCGACGGTGACAGTGACTTTCTGACGGGCATCCTCCTCGTCAGGGTAGATGTTACGGCCGAAGTCGTAGTGAAGTTGGATGTTCTGAGCGTTTGCGGTGATGGCAGCTACTGCCATCAATCCACCAAAAATAAACTTTTTCATAAATCTTATATTTATCAATGTTCCGCTCGACCCGAAGGGGCGCTTGCTACCAACGGGACGCAAGAATGTTCAATGTTTAATGCTTAATGTTTAATGATTCCACGATTAGTCTCGCAGCTGTATCTGGCGCTTTCTGGTCACCTAAGCGACGGGCCACCTCCTGATAGCCTTCGAGCATCTGCTCACGGGCCTTACCTGCGAGAATCTGATGAAGTTCATAACGGATATTCGCCACACTGAACGTCTCGACGAGTTCCTTCACCACCTCACGATCAGCCACGAGGTTCACCAGTGAGATGTACTTCACCTTCAGCAGCTTGCGACGTACGAAACCAGCGATCTTAGGCAGCGGCACCTTGTAGCACACCACCTGAGGCACACCAAAGAGACAGGTCTCGAGGGTCGCCGTACCACTCGTCACAAGGGCGGCATGGGCACGAGACAACAGGGGATAGGTCTCATTGAAGACAATCTCCACCTCGCGCCCGCGCGTAAACCTATTATAATATATGGGTTCGATGCCAGGGGCGCCAGCGATGACGATGCGATAGTCCTTCTCAAGTCCCTCTACAGCCTCGAGCATCGCAGGCAGATTGTCCTTGATCTCCTGCTTTCTCGATCCAGCAAGCAGTGCGATTACACATTTCTCCTTCCACATTCCACATTCCACATTCCTCATGAATTTCTTCACCTCATCCGCCGTCGGATTACCCACATAGTGGATGGGATAATGATGCTTCTTCTCGAAGAAATCGACCTCGAAGGGGAGGATCGAGAAGAGCTCATCGACATCGCGACGGATGTTCTTGATGCGGTGTTCCTTCCATGCCCAGATCTTGGGAGATATATAATAGTAGACGGGGATATTTGTCCGTGATTTTACATATTCCGCAATCTTCAGGTTAAATCCAGGATAATCCACGAGAATCACACAGTCGGGCTGCCATGTCGTGATATCCTGCTGACACATCTTCATGTTGCGAAGTATCGTTGGCAGGTGCAGCAATACGGGGATAAAGCCCATATAGGCGAGTTCCTTGTAGTGGCGCACACGGGTTCCGCCAACGGCTGTCATCAAGTCGCCGCCGAAGAATCGAAAATCCGCCTCAGCGTCAATATCTTTCAAGGCTCGCATCAGGTGCGATGCGTGCAAGTCGCCAGAGGCTTCGCCAACGATAAGATAGTACTTCATGAAAGATTAAACATTAAACATGAAAGATTAAACTTTTAATTGCCAAGATTTGATCTGATCCATGGCTGAGTAGGCGGTGACGTCAATCTGGGTGGGCGTGATGGCGACGTAGCCGTGAGTCAGGGCCCAGTTGTCAGTATCCTCGGCCTCGGGCTCATCGTTCGTATAACTGCCCACCATCCACCAGTAGTCGTAACCACGGGGATGATGACACTTCGTCACCTCATTGCCCCAAGTTCCCTTGGCCATGCGACAAACCTTGACGCCAGCGTAATCTCTAATCCCTCGCTCGGCTTCGCCGCTCGGCTTGTCCGAGAACCCCTCACCACTAACCCCTAATCTAGGGAAATTCACATTCAGGCACACCCCCAACGGCAATCCCTCTTTCAGCACGCGCTCTGTAATCTGCCGTATCAAGGGGCGCAGGGGCTCGAAATCGGCATCGTCGCGATGGTCGCAGAGCGAGAAGGCCACAGAGGGGATATATTTCATACAGCCCTCGATGGTGACCCCCATCGTACCACTATAGTGCGTGTTCACAGAACCATTATCGCCATGATTGATACCGCCAATGACCATATCGGGCTTACGCGGACAGAGTTCGGCTAAGGCCATCTTCACACAGTCGACGGGGGTGCCGTTGCACGACCATATCTCGACGTGGGAGCCTGAAGCCGCCTGATATCGCTGGTGACAGACAAGCGTCAGAGGGGTCGTTGCCGAGAAAGCACAGGAGAAGCCGCTGCGCGCTGAATCAGGTGCACAGACCAGCACATCACCGTAGTCGGAAACCATCTCCACCAGCTCTCGGATACCCTTCGCCTGATAGCCGTCATCATTGGAAATAAGTAATAAAGGTCGTTTAATTTCCATAAAATAACTGCGATTTGCGTGCAAAGTTACAAAAATCTCTTAATTCATAACCCTTAATTCTTAATTATTTTGTAACTTTGTGCCCAAATTTCTTATTTTCATCAAGATTAGAAGCAAACAAATGGGAAAGATTATTGCATTAGCAAACCAAAAAGGCGGCGTGGGCAAGACCACGACTACCATCAATCTGGCAGCCTCACTGGCCACACTTGAGAAATCGGTTCTCGTGGTCGATGCTGACCCCCAGGCCAACGCCTCCAGCGGATTGGGCGTTGACATATCAGAAGTGGAATGTTCGATATATGAGTGCATCATCAACAAGGCCGACGTGCGCGACGCCATCTATACCACTGATATCGACGGACTCGACGTGATCCCAAGTCACATCGACCTCGTAGGTGCAGAGATCGAGATGCTGAACCTCAGCGACCGTGAGAAGGTCATCAAAAGGATCCTTGAACCCATCCGCAGCGAATACGACTATATCCTCATCGACTGTTCGCCCTCACTGGGCCTCATCACCGTGAACTCACTCACGGCTGCCGACTCCGTGATTATCCCTGTGCAGTGCGAGTACTTCGCCCTCGAGGGTATCTCGAAGCTCTTGAACACCATCCGTATCATCAAGCACAAGCTGAACCCCATGCTCGAGATCGAGGGCTTCCTACTGACGATGTACGACAGTCGTCTGCGCCTGGCTAACCAGATCTACGACGAGGTGAAGCGCCACTTCCAGGAACTCGTGTTCAAAACCGTCATCCAGCGTAACGTGAAACTCTCCGAGGCACCCAGCCATGGACTGCCCGTCATCCTCTACGATGCCGACTCTACAGGAGCGAAGAACCACCTGGCTCTGGCTAACGAAATCATCAACAAAAACAAATAAACCATGGCTGTCAGAAAGAAATACAACTCAAGTGCTCTCGGACGTGGTCTCGACAATATCGGCAGCGGCAAGGGCCGTGGCCTCGACGCACTGATCGACACCAGCGACATTGAGACACAGGGCACATCGAACCTCAACGAGATACCCATCGCCCAGATAGAGCCCAATCCTAACCAGCCACGTCACGAGTTCGACGAACAGGCGCTGAAGGAACTGGCTGCGAGCATCCGTGAGATAGGTATCATCACACCCATCACCGTACGACAGACAGAGAGCGGCACCTACCAGATCATCGCTGGTGAGCGTCGCTGGCGCGCTGCACAGCTCGCTGGACTGACAAGTCTGCCCGCCTACGTCAAGACAGCAAAGGACGACGACGTGATGGAGATGGCCCTCGTGGAGAACATCCAGCGCGAGGACCTCAACGCCATCGAGATCGCACTCGCCTACCAGCGTCTGGCAGAGGCCTCGGGCATGACCCAGGAGAAGATCTCTGAGCGCGTGGGCAAGAGCCGTACATCAATCACGAACTACATGCGACTGCTGAAGTTGCCTGCCCCCATACAGATGGCACTGAAGAACAAGGAGATGGACATGGGCCACGCCCGTGCACTGCTCTCCATCGACAGTCCCTCGGCACAGATCAAACTCTTCAACGACGTGAAGCGCAACGGCTACTCCGTGCGTAAGGTCGAGGAGATCGTGCAGGCCATGCGACAGGGGGAGACCCTCGCAGAAGCAAAAAAGATAGTGGCACCACGACAGCTGCCGCTGGAGTACAGCATCCTGAGAGACCGTCTCTCGGAACTCTTCGGCGTACGTGTGCAGATGACCTGCTCGCCACAGAGCAAAGGCCGCATCAGCATACCTTTCGAGAACGAGGACGAGCTGGAAAAGATTATGAATGTCTTCGACAAGGTGAAGAATGTATAGACAGCTGATCATCATCGGTATCTTCCTGTTGGCAGGCACCCTTGGGAGCAAGGCACAGGAGGTCCATGACCTCGACGCCATCGACAGCATACTCGTGGCCATCGACGACTCACTAGCCGCTGATACGGTCATCCCCAAGGTCGAGGCACCCGAACCTTCCATCGTGGTAAACACGCCACCGCAGGAAGCTAAGTCGCTGAAGGAAATGTCGAGATGGCAGCCTGATCCCAAACGTGCTCTCTGGCTCGCGCTTGTCATCCCTGGCGGTGGACAGATATACAACCGCAAGTACTGGAAACTGCCCATCGTCTACGGAGGATTCATTGGCTGTCTCTACGCGATGAACTGGAACAACACGATGTACAAGGACTACTCGCAGGCCTATATCGACCTCGTCGATAAAGATCCTAACACAAGGAGTTACAACCTGTTCCTCCATCTGGGTACGCAGATCGACGATTCGAACAAGAAGTACTACGAGGATATCTTCAGGAAGCGTAAGGACAGGTTCCGCCGCTGGCGCGACCTGAGCTTCTTTGTCCTTCTGGGGGTCTACGCGCTCTCCGTGATCGATGCCTACGTCGATGCCGAACTCTCGAACTTCGATATCTCGAAGGACCTGAGCCTGAAGGTGGAGCCGACAATCCTGAACAACCGCTCGTCGAGCAATCCACTCGACAGCTCATCACTGGGCTTGCAATGCAGCCTGAACTTTTAGCAACAACGAACAACTAACAGATAATTATTGAAAATGAAGAAAAGATTTTTGCTTATCCTCGCCGCGATGTTCTTTGCCGGAAACTGCATGATGCAGGCTCAGGTAAACCACACCAACGTCGACGTCGAGAGCGAAGAGGAAGTTGAAGTAGACGAAATCGATGAAGAAGACGATGAGGACGAGGATGAAGCCAGCAAGGACTTCACCGTCCCAGTGGAGGACGAGATTGCCGTAACGGACAAGGAAGGCAACGAGGAACTCATCGAATTCCCTGAGGCCATGACCTATGACCTCGACAGTCTGCTCAACCTCTATATGTCGAAGACCTATCTCGGTACACCTGGTGACTGTGAGATGAAGAACGAGAACCCCACCTATCCCAAGGAGGTCTACATCGATCGTCTGCAACGACTGCCGACTGTGATGGAGATGGCCTATAATGACATCGTACAACGGTTTATCGACCGTTACAGCGGACGTCTGCGCTACTCCGTGAGCTATATGCTGGGAGCATTCAACTTCTACGTGCCGATCTTTGAGGAGGCGCTCGAGGCCTACCAGCTGCCGTTGGAGTTGAAGTACCTCCCCATCATCGAGTCAGCGCTTAATCCGAAGGCAGTGTCTCGTGTGGGCGCTGCCGGCCTCTGGCAGTTCATGCCTGCTACGGGTAAACAGTACGGACTGGAAATCAACTCGCTCGTCGATGAGCGTCGCGACCCCGTGAAGGCATCCTTTGCCGCTGCCCGCCTGTTGCGTGACCTCTACCGTATCTTCGGCGACTGGAACCTCGTGATTGCAGCCTACAACTGCGGTCCTGAGAACATCAACAAGGCCATCCGCCGCCATCGTGCTGCCAAGGGACGTACACAGGACGAGGCTATCACCCAGGAGGACAAGGACTACTGGGCTATCTATCCCTACCTGCCGCGTGAGACCCGTGGCTACGTGCCTGCCTTCATCGCAGCCAACTACATCATGAACTACTACTGCGACCATAATATCTGTCCGATGAACACACGTCTGCCTGCTCAGACGGATACCGTCGTCGTCAGGAAGAATGTCCATCTCGAACAGATTGCAGGGGTCCTCGGCTCTGATATCGACATGTTGCGCTCGTTGAACCCGGAGTTCCGTCGCGACGTCGTACCCGGACTGACGAAGCCCTATGCCATCCGCATGCCACTGGCTGATACGGGCAAGTTCATCGATCTCGAGGACTCCGTCTATAACTATCGTGCTACCGAACTGCTGACGAAGCGTGCTATCGTCGACGTGGCCGACGACCTGCCCACCTATTCGCGCAGAAGCCGTGCCAACTACAGCCGTCGCTATGGGCGCTACAGCCGTCGCAGCGGACGTAATGCCCGTCACGTTTCCGCCTCTCGTGGCTCTCGCCGCGGTGGTGGTGGCGGTAGCTCAGTGACCATCAAGAGAGGACAGACGCTTTCGGAGATTGCCAAGCGCAATGGTACCACTGTCCAGAAGCTCCGTCAGTTGAATGGTCTCAAAGGCAACAACATCGTCGCTGGAAAAAAGTTGAGAGTGAAGTAATCATCTCTAAACTCCAATCTATAAACTATAAAAGTCTATGGCAGAAGATGATCTCATTAAACAGGAAGAGGCTGATGACAAGCTGATTAACGCAGCGTTTGAGAAACTGCTGAACGATTACCAGAATTCACGCCACCGTAAGAAGGTGGACCTCATCACGAAGGCCTTCAACTTCGCACGACAGGCACACAAAGGCGTGCGTCGACTATCGGGCGAACCTTATATCATGCACCCCATCGCCGTGGCACAGATCGCCTGTGCAGAGATCGGACTGGGCTCCACCAGTATCTGTGCAGCCCTCCTACACGACGTCGTCGAGGATACCGACTACACGGTGGAGGATATCGAGAACATCTTCGGAGCGAAGATTGCACAGATTGTCGACGGCCTGACGAAGATCTCTGGTGGCATCTTCGGCGAACAGGCCTCAGCACAGGCAGAGAACTTCAAGAAACTGCTGCTGACCATGAGCGACGATATCCGCGTCATCCTCATCAAGATCTGCGACCGTCTGCACAACATGCGCACCCT
>JAEETB010000129.1 GCA_016286575.1 Prevotella sp. | reverse complement strand
TGCTGTTGGCTGCTGAGATCCTGCCCAAGCCTCTGACGATGGAGCGCGACAGCGACGGCATCTGGTCGGTAGAGGTCGACGAGCATATCTACGAGGCATTTACCTATTATTTCCTGGTAGACGGTACGCCTGTGGCTGATCCTCAGAACATGTATCTTGCGCCTTCGAAGGGTTTCAAGCCCAGCATCTGCAGCAATCCCGCTGCCATGTTCCACTATGCCAATATGGCTGAGATGGAGCATGGTGTAGTGAGCTACGACCTGAACAAGCAGCAAGCCTGCTATCATCCTGCTGGAGCCTGCTGTCAGAAGGCCTGCACCAAGCCTGCTTTCTGTATCCAACTGGTTCCTGGTAAGGACGACACGATCGAGAGTTGGTTTAAGATCGGGGGCGCTGACGTGATGGCTGATAAGTTCATCGCAGCCAAGAAGCTCCCGCCATTCTGCATCGGAGTGAAAGGTGAAGAAGTGAAATGCGGAAAGTGCTGCGAAGGCAAATGCGAGAAGAAAGTCTACACGCTCAAGGCCGATGACTATGCTAACTGGCCTGAACGCCGTCATGCGTTGGAGTCGCTGCTTGACTCACTGATGCTGCAGCGCGCTGCTAAGGGCGAAATCAGCCTTAATCTGCCTCTCTTCCAGACGAAATATACAGCCGATCCATCACCACTGGTTGTAGGTGACAGACTCTTCCTCTTCACCTCGCACGATGCCTCGCCTGAGGACATTCCTGATGTGAACGAGAAGAGCTCAGCAGGCTTCTTTATGTACGACTGGCTGTTGTGGTCGACAACGGATATGGTGAACTGGACAGAGCACGGGGCTGTGGCCTCGCTGAAGGATATCCCCTGGCGCAGTCGTGAGAACGGAGCCTGGGCTATCCAGACGGTGGAGCGCAACGGCAAGTATTACCTCTATGCCCCACTCCACGGACATGGTATCGCCGTGCTCGAAGCTGATTCGCCCTACGGACCTTTCAAGGATCCTTTAGGTAAGCCATTGGTATGGGACCAGAGCAACTGGTTCGATATCGACCCTTCGGTATATACTGACGACGACGGACAGGCTTACCTCTATTGGGGCAATCCCCACACCTTCTATGCCAAGCTGAACAACGACATGATCTCGCTGAAGGGTGAGGTGACCAAACTCCCGCATATCAAGCATTATCAGGAGGGACCTTGGTTCTATAAGCGCAATGGCCATTACTATTGTGCCTTTGCCTCTACCTGTTGTCCGGAGGCTTTGGGCTACGCCATGAGCGACTCTCCTACAGGACCTTGGGAGTGGAAGAACTACATCATGCGCCCCACCCTGCGCGACAGAGGCAATCATCCTGGCATCTGCGACTTCAAGGGCCACTCCTATGTTTTTGGTCAGAGTTACGACCTCATGCACCTCGACACCTTCACGCATCATGAGCGTCGCAGCGTCTCTGCCTCAGAGATCATCTACCATGAAGACGGCACCATCCAAGAAGTGCCTTACTGGCTCGATCAGGAGCCTATCAAACAGCTCTGCTGGCTGAATCCCTTCGAGCGCGTGGAGGCTGAGACAATGGCTTGGGGCTACGGGCTGAAGAGCGCGAAGATGGGTATAGAGAATACGGGGGTTGTTGCCAATATGCCTACATCTACAGGTAAGAAGAATATGTATATCTTCGACATCAACGATGGTGAGTTCATCAAACTGCGTGGTGTGGATTTCAGCAACGGAGCCAGGAAATTCAACATCACTGCTGCCTCTACGGGAAGCTGTAAGGTCACCCTGCGCATCGATAGTCAGAACGGTCCCGTCGTTGGTGAGGCTGTGATCTCTAAGACGGGGTCACTTGAGAAATACAAGGCCTTCGGCGCCAAGGTGGCCAATGCCTCAGGCGTACATGATTTGTACCTCTGCTTCAGCAACACTTCTGGTGATACCCGCCTCGACTGGTGGAAGTTTGAGAAGTGAGCAGGCTCGATGTGAAACATCAAAAATTATAAACTAAAAAATAAGACCCTATGAAGTATTCCAGTTTGAAAGTAATGGTCATGATGTGCCTCATAGCATGTCTGGCAAGTTGCAACGCGCCTGCTGACATCGAGCAGCAAATCGACGAACTCTATCAGAAGATGCCCCAGGAGGAGCGCATCGCACAGTTAAGGAGTATGTATATGGACGAGCTCTTCAACGAACAGGGACAGCTCGACACAGCGAAGTGCCGCGAACTGATTCCATACGGCATCGGACACTTCTCACAGTTCTGTATGCAGCAGCCCAGAGACCCCAACGACCTGCGCAATCGTGCCATCGCCATTCAGGACTGGCTGATGCACAACACACCCAACGGCATCCCTGCCTTGCTGCACGAGGAAGTGCTCTCAGGCGTTAACACCTTGGGCTCTGCCATCTATCCCCAGCAGATAGGTCAAGCCTGCTCCTTCAATCCTGAACTGGCAGAACTGAAGACGCTTCAGACGAGTACGACCCTGCGTAAGATGGGAGGTGTCTTCGCCCTTTCGCCTATGGTCGACGTATGCCGCACACCGAGTTTCAACCGCCTCGAAGAGTCTTATGGCGAGGATGGTTATCTCTCAGCCGTGATGGGAACCGCCTTCGTGAAGGGTCTGCAGCAAGGCAACCTGAAGACGGGCGTCGGTGCCTGTTCTAAGCACTACCTCGGCTATGGCGGAGGTGGCGACGCAGAGGAGAAGGAGATGATGGAAGAGATCCTGCTGCCCCACGAGACGATGATCCGACTGACGGGTAGTGTGGCCGTGATGCCTGGCTATCACGATGTGCATGGCATCAGATGTGTGGCCAACAGTGAGATTCTTCAGGATATCCTTCGCGACTATGTGGGCTTCGACGGTATGGTGGTGAGCGACTACACGGCCATCGACCAGATTCCCAATATCACAGATACCATCCAGAAGGCTGCTGCAGCCATCAATAACGGCAACGACGTCGACTTCCCCTTCGGAGCCAACTACCAGTATCTGCAGGAGGCTATCGACAAGGGACTCGTAAAACCCGAGGTCCTGGAGCGTGCCGTGAAGAATGTGCTGCGCATCAAATTCCGTTTAGGTCTCTTCGATCAGGACGCCTACCTCTATTCCAAGGAGGATATCCAGCTCGACACCCCCGAGGAGCGACAGACTGCCTACGACATCGCATCGCAGTCGGTGGTACTGCTCGAGAACAACGGCGTCCTCCCGCTGAAGGATGTCAAGAACGTCCTCGTCACCGGTCCTAATGCCAACTCCATCTGGGCCATGTGTGGCGACTATACCTATCCCGCTATGTCGTACTTCTGGAAGATGGTGATGGACGTGGCCGATCGTGACAATCCCCACATCGTGAAACTGCTGGAGGCCATGCAGAGCCGCAAGCCTGAGGGGGTCAACGTGATGTACTCACGTGGTTGCGACTGGACAGAGGTGGTAGAGACCAAATACGGGGAGCTGGGCGATGCCCGAGCCTGGGAGAAAGCCCTTCTGAACCGTAAGGTGGACAGTGGCGAGAAGGCTGACAAGGCCGAAGCCCTGAAGATGGCGAAGGAGGCCGATGTCATCATTGCTGCCGTTGGCGAGAACGTGATGCTCTGTGGTGAAAACCGCGACCGTCAAGGTCTCCGTCTGCCTGGCAAACAGGAGCAGTATGTCGAGGAGTTGCTGAAGACAGGCAAACCCGTGGTACTCGTCATGTTCGGTGGTCGAGCACAGGTCATCTCAGGTATCGCCGAGAAGTGTGCTGCCATCATCCAAGCGTGGTATCCTGGTGAGGAAGGTGGCAACGCTGTGGCTGACATCCTCTATGGTAAGGTGTCACCTTCAGCCAAACTTTCCGTCAGCTATCCGAATACAGAGATCAACGAACCCATCTGCTACAACTACAGTGCCGAGAAGGATCCCCGCGTGGCATGGCCCTTCGGCTATGGACTGAGCTACACCACGTTTGAGTATCAGAACCTGCAGGTCAACAGCGAGGCACAGACTTCCGACGACTTCGTGGAACTGACCTTCCAGGTGAAGAACACGGGAGCAGTGAAGGGCGACGAGATTGCCCAGATCTATCTCTCGCCCACACAGGAGAGCCAGAAGATCCGCCCCATCCAGTTGCAGGGCTTTGCCCGCATCTCGCTGGAGCCTGGACAGACCAAGACCGTCACCACCCGACTCTATGTTGAGCAGACTGGCTACTACAGCCACGAAGGCCAGCGACAGTGGAACATCGAGCCTGGCACGTTCATCGTGAAGGTGGGTGCCTCTTCTACTGACATCAGACTCCAGCAGCAGATGGAGCTGAAGGGTAAGACCGTGACCAAGCCGCTACGTGACCACTATTTCTCAGAGAGCATCGTATCGCAATAAAACCGGGTATGAAAAGAACTTTATTATCAACTGCTCTGCTGCTGTTCGTCAGCTGTCACATCACCGCTCAGACTCCCTTCGGCAAGGGGAGTCTGACGGTGAAAACCGTAGCCCGAAACGCTGTCAGGATCCAATATTCGGAAGGCTCTGCCAAAAGCGACCTGCCCGACTGGCTCTACGTGCGTCACGACGAAGTGACGAGTCAGGATATCTCTGTCAGCATCGATGCCGCCCAGCAGACCATCAAAGTATGCAACCAACAGGGGCAGCCCGTGTTTACAGCCACGAGCCACCAGCTGAAGGATGGTGAAGCCACACTCGCCTTCGCCTCACCTGAGGATGAATACCTCTTCGGACTGGGACAGTTTCAGGATGGCTATAGCAACGTGCGTGGACTCTCGCGCCGGCTGACGCAGGTGAACACCCAGATCTCCATCCCCATGCTCATCTCGAGCAAAGGCTATGGCATCCTCTGGAATAACTACGGAATGACGGAGTTCAACCCCTGCAGCCAGAATGCCAAGCTTATCAAGCGTGACGGTGCCGGTGCACAGGAAGTCGTCGATGTCACCTCTACGGAAGGAGGCAAGCGCGAGGTACGTGAGCGCCATATCTTCTCAGCCACCATCGACATCACGGAGGCAGGCGACTATGCCCTGCTGCTCGACGTGGGACAGAAGATGGCCCGCCGCCACAACCTCGCCATCGATGGCCAGAACGTCATCGAGATGCAGAACATCTGGCTGCCACCTACCACCTCGAAGATTGTCCACCTCGAGGCTGGGCGCCACACGCTCGAGGCAGAGCTGACGAAGGATGACGCCCCCACCGTATATTATGATAAGGTAGAAAACCACACCACCTTCCGCTCGCCCGTAGCCGATGCCGTCGACTATACCGTCTTCATCGGTACACCTGATGAGATCATCGCCAGCTATCGCGAACTGACGGGACCAGCACCGCTGATGCCCGAGTGGGCACTGGGCTACATCCACTGCCGCGAGCGATTCCACTCCTCCGACGAGATCCTGCAGACAGCCCGTCGTTTTCGTCAGGAGGGAATGCCCCTGAGTGTCATCGTACAGGACTGGCAGTACTGGGGCAAGTATGGCTGGAACTCCATGCAGTTTGACGAGACGTTCTATCCCGACCCCAAGGCCCTGACTGACAGCCTCCACCAGATGGATGTGCGACTGATGGTGAGCGTATGGTCTAAGATCGACAAGAACTCGGAGGTAGGCCGCCAGATGGAGCAGGCACAGTATTACATCCCTGAAACCGACTGGATCGACTTCTTCAACCCCGAGGCCGCTGCTGCCTATTGGAAGAACTTCAACGAAAGGCTCGTGCCCCTAGGCATCGATGCCTGGTGGCAGGATGCGACAGAGCCAGAGAACGACGACCTCGCAGGCCGTCGCGTCAACAACGGACGATGGTCAGGCGAACAGGTACGCAACGTCTATCCTCTGCTCGTCAACAAGACCGTCTACGAAGGACTGCTGAAGGCAGGTCGCGAGCCCATGATCCTCACCCGCTGCGGCTTCCCGGGCATCCAGCGTTACGGCTCTGCCATGTGGAGCGGCGATGTGGGCAACGACTGGGAGACCTTCCGTCGGCAGATCACCGCCGGCCTTGGCATGCAGGCAGCAGGCATCCCCTGGTGGACCTACGATGCAGGCGGCTTCTTCCGTCCTCGCGATCAGTACACCAACCAGGACTATATCGAGTGCATGCTCCGCTGGATAGAGACTAGCGTCTATCTGCCCCTGATGCGAGTACATGGCTATATGAGCGACACAGAGCCCTGGAACTACGGTCCTGAGGCACAGGCCATCATCACCGAGTGCCTGAAGGAGCGCTACCGCCTGCAGCCCTACATCAAGCAGTGTGCCGAGCGCGTCTCCACCGAGGGCTATACCCTCATGCGCCCCCTCGTCTTCGACTTTGCCGACGACCCCGAAGCCCTCAAGCAGAAATACGAGTACATGTTCGGCCCCGAACTGCTCATCAGCCCTGTCACAGAGCCAGGCGTCACCGAATGGAGAACCTATCTGCCCAAGAACGAAGGAGGCTGGAGCGACTATCACACAGGCCAGCACTACGATGGTGGACAATATGTGACCACCCCCGTCAATAAGACCAATATTCCAGTTTTCATACGCAAATAATAAACCAAAGACAACTAACTTATGAGTAAGAAAGCCCTTTTATGTGCAGTCGTAGCTGCAACAACCGCCCTGAGTGTTCAGGCAGGCGGCCCGTCTAAGAAGTATCAGAACTTCAAGGTATCGTCCTATATCCGTGCCCAGGATGTGGCGCGCATGGCCGACGACAAGTTCCTTAACGACACGTGGCAGACAGTCAGCTCTCAGGTCGACCTCGACAAGATCTACCTCGAGACCCACCGCGATGCCTTCACCGTCGACGAGAAGACCATGACGAAGGTCAAGAAGTTCTTCCTCTCGAAAGGACTGGAGGTGGGAGGCGGCATCACCTACACCCGCTCAGAGCCCACCGACTTCGAGACCTACAGCTATGCCCGCGAGAACGAGCGCCAGCAGGTGAAGGAGGTGGCAGAGTATACGGCGAAGCTCTTCGACGACTTCATCCTCGACGACTTCTTCTTCATCGACCTGAAGAACGACGACGAGATAGCCGCCAAGGAGAAGAGCGGCAAGAGCTGGACGGAATACCGTCTGCGACTCATGGCCGATGCTGGTCGCGAACTCGTGGTCAATCCCGCCAAGAAAGTGAACCCCAAGGTGAAGGTCATCATCAAGTACCCCAACTGGTACGACCACTTCCATGGCCTCGGATTCAACCTCGAGGAAGAGCCCATCTACTTCGACGGTCTCTGGACGGGTACGGAGACCCGCGACCCGGGTTCAGCCCAGCACCTGCAGAACTACCTCAGCTATAACATCGTGCGCTATTTCGACAACATCGCCCCAGGCAAGAACGGCGGCGGATGGGTCGATGCAGGCGGCATCCACATGAGCATGGACCGCTATGCCGAGCAGCTCCACCTGACGATGCTCTCCAAGACCCCCGAGATCATCCTCTGGAACTACATGCAGCTCTACGAGGTGAAGATCACCCCACAGATGCGCGCCAAGTGGCAGGAGGCAGGCGTCAGCTTCAACTACGACGAGATGACAGCCCCCTTCACCAAGAACGGCCAGACCGTCACCCCCTCGACGATGGCACGCTTTGCCGACGTCACCCTGCACCAGACCGACCAGCTCGTCGGCAAGCTGGGCAACCCCATCGGACTCGCCTCCTATAAGCCCTATCACTCCTCGGGCGAGGACTTCCTGCAGAACTACCTCGGTATGATCGGACTGCCCATGGACATGTATCCCCAGTGGCAGGAGCGCCAGCAGATCCTGCTCACCCAGCAGGCAGCCAAGGATCCTGACATCGTAGGGAAGATCAAGTCGCAGCTCCGCAAGGGTGGCGACGTCATCATCACCACAGGCCTGCTGAAAGCCATCAAGGACCAGCTGGCCGACGTGTGCGAGCTCTACTGCGGCGACCTGAAGGCCATCGTCAGTGACTTCGGCTTCTCAGGCAAGTCCGAGCGCGAGTTCATCATCCCCCAGGTGAAGTACTTCACCAACGATGCCTGGGAGGTCGTCAGCGCAGGCCGTCCCCTCAACGGCGGTGTCTCAGGCTATCCCATCCTCCTGCGCGACACCTATTCCAAGGGCATGCTCTTCGTCCTCACCATCCCCGATGACTTCGGCAACCTCTACGACTATCCCGCAGGCGCCCTGAATGTCATCCGCCGCGCCATGAGCAAGGATGTGGGAGCCTATATCGAAGGCCCCTCGAAGGTCGCCCTCTTCCCCTACGACAACAAGACCCTGGTAGTCGAGAACTTCAACGACGAAGCTGTCAACCTGCGTGTGGTCATCAACAGCAAGGTGAGCGCCCTGCGCAACCTCCTCACAGGCGACCAGCTGAAACCCGCTGAGATCAAGCCCCTGACGGGATTCTTCAGGTACAACCGCTTCTTCGGCTATCCCGACGGCTCGACGGTCTTCGACCTCCAGCTCCCCGCCCACAGCTACATCGGTTTAGGCTATTAAGCGATGGAGGAACCCATCATGTGAAACATCAAAAGTGAAAAGTCCCCGGTAGTTGAGTCTATCGGGGACTTTATTCCTTCTGCATCTCGTCAAAGTTACAATCATTTACTAATAAATAGAATCTTTTCTTGATTATTCTTTGTTTTTTCACAAAATTATCTTATTTTTGCAGCATCGTATGGCTTACAATCATAAAATCATCACAATATGAGAAAACTTTTACTAGCAACATTACTCGTGAGTGC
>JAEETB010000128.1 GCA_016286575.1 Prevotella sp. | reverse complement strand
GCCATCATGGTTGGTGTTACAACAAGAGTCAGGAGTAGGATGATTAACTGTTTCATAAATTGTAGGATTGTTATATGCCACGTTCTGCCCAGTCGCCTCTGTCCAGACTGCGATAGCCAATGGCTTCGGCGATATGGTTGGATTGGATTTGTTCTATGCCTTCGAGGTCGGCAATGGTACGGGCCACCTTCAGAATACGGTTATAGGCTCGTGCTGAAAGAGAAAGTCTTTCCATTGCCATACGGAGCATGTCGAGGCTCTGGGTGTCAGGTTCGGCAAACTGGTGTATCATCCGTTCCGTCATCTGTGCGTTGCAGTAAATGCCTTGGAAGTCCTTGTAGCGTGCTTCCTGTATCTGACGGGCCTTGATGACACGTTCGCGGATGACAGCACTGGGTTCGCCAGGCTGCATCTGTGAGAGTTGCGCAAAGGGCACAGCCTGCACTTCACAATGGATATCGATACGATCCATCAGCGGACCGCTAATCTTAGAGAGGTAACGCGTAATCTGACCTGGCGTGCAGACGCAGTGGTGAGTGGGATCCCCGTAGTAGCCGCAGGGGCAGGGATTCATTGAGGCCACGAACATGAACGAACATGGATACTCTACCGTATACTTCGCCCTCGAGATGGTAATCTTACGGTCTTCAAGCGGCTGACGAAGCACCTCAAGGGTTGTCTTCGAAAATTCTGCCAATTCATCGAGGAAGAGCACCCCGTTATGGGCCATGCTGACTTCCCCTGGCAGGGCTCTGTTGCCACCTCCTGTCATCGCTACCTGCGAGACGGTGTGGTGCGGACTGCGGAAGGGGCGCTGGGATATAAGCGATGTGCCGCTGCTGAGTTTGCCTGCCACGGAGTGTATCTGGGTGGTCTCCAGACTCTCTGCCAGCGACAATGGTGGCAGGATGCTGGGCAGGCGTTTCGCCATCATCGACTTACCGCTTCCCGGACTGCCGATCATAATCAGATTATGACCACCAGCAGCGGCCACCTCCAAAGCGCGCTTCACACTCTCCTGTCCTCTCACATCGGCAAAGTCGAGGTCGAAGCTATATTGATGTTCATAGAATTCCTTGCGGGTATCGATGACGGTAGGTTCATACTGTTCTGCCCCGTTCATGAAACTGATGACGTCAGAGAGATTCTCCATGCCATAGATTTCGAGGTTGTTCACGACTGCCGCCTCGTTCACGTTCTCCTTGGGTACGATGAGTCCCTTGAACTTCTCCTTACGGGCACGGATAGCTACGGAGAGGGCACCGCTGACGGGTTTCAGCTTGCCGTCGAGCCCCAGTTCACCAATCATCATATAGTCTGAGAGCATCGTCTCGCTCACCTTCCCATGAGCCGCGAGGATACCTACAGCCAGGGGCAGGTCATAGCTGCTGCCCTCCTTGCGGATATCAGCAGGACTGAGGTTGATGGTCAGGTCGGCGGTGGGTGGTTTGAAGCCGATATTCGACATGGCGGCACGGATGCGGTCATAACTCTCCTTGACAGCGGTGTCTGCCAGACCTGACAAGTGGAACATGACGCCTCTGGTCATGTTCACTTCAATGGTGATGGTCGTTGCCTCCAGCCCCATCACGGCTGCACAGAATGTCTTTACTAACATAGTATTATTCAAGTAGCTCTTTGAGCTTATCGGTCATTTTCTGGTAGTTCAGGCTGTGGGCGATGATCTTACCCTGCGAGTCGGTGACGATGTTATCAGGCAGATAGGTCAGTCCTGTCTTCTGGAGGATAGGCGTCTCCCACATCTGTCCGTCGCAGACGGTGCTCCATTTGATGGAGTCGCGACCCACGATGCGCTGGCACTCCTTGAGGTTGGCATCCAGACAGACACTGATAATCTTCAGGTCGTCGCCGTATTTGCTCTTCAGTCTGTTGAGCAGGTTCTGTATCGACATGCTTTCATAGTTATAGGTGGCCCAGAGGGTGATGATGTTCACCTTGCCATTCAGATCAGCTGACGACACCGTGTTGCCATTGATGTCTTTCGCTGTGAAAGAGGGGATCTTCAGTCCCTTCTGATAGATCTTGAGACCCTCTATCTGCCTGCTCAACAGCGCCAGTTCCTCGTCTTCCGGATTAGCCAGACGCAAGACCTCTGCCATTTCGTGTGCCAGCTGATAGTCAGCATCTGGTGTACGGACGAAATACCTGTCGAAGATATAGCGGCTGACGGGTGATGTAGGGTTCTCCTTGATATAGTCGGTAGCAGCCTTGATGACCTCTGGTGGGGTCATCTGGCTGGTCTGTAGTCTGAACGCCGTCATCTCCTTGTTCTCATCCGTTCCCTTGATCTGTGTTTCTTTCAGGTGGGTGGCGTCACCCTCGATCTTGATGGTGGCACCAGGCATGGCGAAGACGGGCAGTTCTGAGAAGTTGGGGAATACGAGGACGAAGGTCAGCGTATCTTCCAGTGGGATACGATATTCGAACTCACCTTTCTGCAGGCCGATGGTGTCCAGTTTGTGACTTCCATTCGTACCATATATATATAGTTCACCCTGATTCATACCACGGAAGCTGCCTTCAATCTTGAAGACACCGCTTTTCTGACTGCAGGACACAGCAAAAAGGAGACAGAGAAATAAAGTGATCCCTTTTCCCATTTATTTTTTCAGTTCGAGATCGTTCTCAGCATACTTGGCCAGTGAAGGGTCTTTGCTGATAGCCTCGCTCAAAGCCTCATTGGCATCCTTGGTATTACCCAAACGTGCATTTAGCAATGCCTTCAAATAAGCCGTTGTGGCATCAGGATTCTTCACGTACTTCAGTGTGGTGGCTGCGGTGGCATAGTTCTTGTTCAGAATCTGAGCCAGGGCGGCACTGTTGCTGTAGATCTCACCAAAGTCCTTCTCTGCCTGAGCGTAGTTGCCCTTGGCGAGGTTCAGGTTACCCATGATCTCCGACAGTCCGTTAGCATCTGTTGCACTGGCAATCAGCTGCTCAGCCTTGGCAATGTCACCGTTCTTCAAGGCAATCAGTCCGAGGTTGGCATTAGCCTCTGCGATGCCCTGGGCTTTCTGCAGATACTCGCGAGCTGCGTCGTAGTTTCCCTTGGCGTATTCGATCGTGGCGATATTGTTCAGTGCACGGTTGTCGTTGGGATAAACCTTTGTAGCGAGTTTGTAGATTTCTTCAGCCTCATTGGCATTGTCCTTCAGGGCAGCACCATAGAGGATTTCCTCGATGCTCAACTTCGTGGCATCCTCTTTCAACTGGGCAAGAATCTGCTCGTCGCTGCGACCAATGGTCTCATAGTTGATGGTGAGGCGCGAACGGCGCAGCTGTGGTAGGATACCGTCAGCGAGTTCACGGAAGGCAGACGAGATATTCTTGATCTGCTGCTCACGCTCCTGTGGATCCTTATACATCGAGAGCACGCGCAGGATGATGTCCTTGTCCTGGATATTGCTGGTCTTCACCAGTTCCTGGAATCCATCCCAGTCCTGAGCCGTGTATTTGGCATCGACGGGAGCATCCATCTTGATCTTCTTCAGTTCCTTGTTCACATACTGCTCTGACACCTTCTGACGCTCGTTGGCAAGCTTGTCGTTGATATTGAAACCACCGTCAGGCGAAGCGTAGGCTGATACCTCTACATTGTCGAGGGCCAGACGCTCGTGGTCGTCGTTGATCTGTTTCAGCATCCTCACGAACTCCTGCACGGAGTTGTTCTTCAGCTCGCTCTTGCGCAGGTTGGCCTGCTGGATGAGGAACTTGATGTTGGCCTCCTGCTTTTTCTTCGTGATGCGCTGGTAGGCATCTGGAGCGATGGCAGCCTGAGCCGATGTGATGGTGCGCTTATAGAGTTCCGATGTGGCGATGACACCGTCAGCCACCTTTACCTCGGGCACCTTCATCTGCTTCGAGCCGATACGTGCATCGAAGGTCAGGAACATCTCTGCCTTGTTGTCGTCAGCATAGGCGAAGTTGGTTTTCATCGTGTAGTTACCGCCCATCTTGTAGCTGATGGTCTGATCGTTACCGAGTACACTCTCACCCTGGAACGAGGCAGCGTTGCCTTTGACGATGGTACCGTTCGAATAGCGCAGTTCGGGAATGACGGTCACGACGGCCTTCTTCTTCATGTACTTCTCAGGGAAGTGGCCATTGATGGTTGCGGGTACTGTTCCTGCCTGAGTCTCAAGCGGATTGGGGGTTACTGTGAAATTGTCTGCCGAGAGGGCTCCCAGTTTCGAACAGGAAGTGAAAAGCATCGCAGATGCTATTGACAGGAGGAGATAGTTACTTTTCTTCATATCTTGAGTCATTAGTTTGTTTTTCTTCGTACTATTAAGTGGTGCCGCGAGCGGGACATTGAAGTCCGCTTTGCATCATTTCTTGCCTTTGGCAAGCGATGCGTGCCGCGAGCGGGACTCGAACCCGCACGACCGTTTCGGGTCAAGGGATTTTAAGTCCCTCGTGTCTACCAATTCCACCATTGCGGCGCCCGATATGCTCGAGCTTTACGGCTTTTGCGACTGCAAAGGTAGTGTTATTTCTTCGAATAGCCAAACTTTTTACACATTATTTAATATAAATATAGGCACATATCGTTTTTTTTTATTATCTTTGCACCAGAAATTAATGATCGTATAACCAATGAAAGAGAAAAAGAAATCATCAGGAAGTCTTACTCGCACCATTTTAATATGGATGTGTATAATCTTGTTGGTCGCATCTTACTTTGTTATCAATATAGCAGGGAAAGCAACTACAGAGCATTTGTCTGAAGATTACCATAACAAAATACTTATCACCTACGAGTACACACGGCGTGTCATCTCCGATGTCTATGTTTCCGTGACGAGCAATGCTTTCTTCATTGAGCGTGATCTTGGCACGCCAGAAAGACACAAGGAAGTGATGAAGCGAATCGTAGAAAACGGAACGCGCGTTCATAGCTGCGGCATCAGCTTCATCGAAGACTATTATTATCCTAAGAAAGGTCACAGATTCTGTCCTTTCGCCTGGCGAAACCCCAAGAATCGCGAGGAGATACTGATGGAAGAAAAAGGTGATGAGTCGCTCGACTACCTCAAGGACAAATGGTTCCTCAGCGTCATTGAGACAGATACAGCCAAATGGTCGGAGCCTTTCTATGACGGATACGATAATACGACGACGCTGACAGCCTATATGGTTCCTATCCATGATACAGCAGGACGCCCTGTTGCTGTGCTTGGAGCTGATATCTCACTCGACTGGTTTACGGAGAAGATGATAGAGACAGACAGCACCATCAATGCCAAGACGAAATTCGCCAATGACTTCCTTGGGCTGAATTCCCACAGTTATATTATCAATCATGATGGTACTTTCATCACCCATCCCGATGCAAACCGTATTATGAAGGATAGCTTCTTCCGTCATATCAAGCCGTATAAGGATTCTATGCTCGAGAAGCTGATAGAGAAGATTCGAACAGGGCGGATGAGTGATAAGGAGAGTGAAGAAAAGTATCTTTATGACGGACAGAAAAGCTATCTGTTCTTTACTCCCGTGAAGTACACAGAATGGATTATCGTGACCGTCGTGCCTAGCGAAACCATTGATCTATGGGGTATTGTCAATGGCCTTGTGTTGCTTGCCCTCATGGCATTCTCCATGCTGGCCATTATTGTGCTCTACCATTTTTATGCCAGGCGTTATTTGCAGCCAAAACAGAACGAATGCAGAAAGGAATAGTTATAGGAATCGTAGCTGCTGCGTGCCTGATGATAGGATGTACGGGTAATAAGGCACAGATGCTTCAGTTGTTGGAAGAGCTGGAGGCCACTAACCGTGCTGGCGAACAGTTACTGAACGATTCTCTGGCAGAAGAACTCGTAGACTATTTCGAACGTCATGGGTCGAGCAATGAGCGTATGCGCTCCCGTTATATGCTCGGGCGCACCTATTATTTTATGGGTGAGTTGCCCCGTGCCCTGGAGATCTATAACGAGGCAGCCGATTGTGCAGATACCACGTCGGCAGATTGCGATTACAAAGTCTTGAGCCGCATCCATGCACAGAAGGCGGTGATCTTTAACATGCAGGTACAACCTCGGAGCCAGTTGCAAGAGTTTAGACTTGCTGAATACTATGCTTGGAAGGGAAAAGACACTTTACAGGCGATTGAATGCTATGCGCAGCAGGCTAACGCTTATGAGTTTCTTAAGATAAATGATTCTGTAAACATCATTACTGAAAACGCTTCTTTATTATTTGAAAAAGTAGGAAAAGTTGATCGCGCCAGCCAGATATTGGGTCTTGAAATATCTTCTTTATTAGATATGGGAGAGTTAGAGAAGGCAAGAAGTGTTATTAACAAATACGAGTCATCCTCGGCCTTTGACAGCTTAGGCAATATCATGCAAGGTCTGGAAATATTTTACTATGTAAAAGGTAAGTATTATTTGTTGATTGGGAAAACGGATTCTGCGGAGTATTTCTTTAGAAAAGAGCTAAAACTAGGTAAGGATTTAAACAATCAGATTGCAGGGTGCAAAGGCCTGCAACAAATCTATGAACAGAAAAAATACTCCGATTCCATCGCAAAATATGCTAATCATGGATATATTCTGAATGATTCGGCATATTCCCTTTCCGAGATGCAGAACATCCAACAGTTTCAGGCTTCATACAATTACAACCATAAAAAGCAGTTGGCTGAGCAAAAGGCTCGCGAGGCAGAGCGAGCTTGGCTGATACTTGCATTGGTGATCTGTGGAATTTTCATTATTCTGCTTCTGTTCTCAAAGAAATATTATCTATTTAAGAAAGCAGCTTTGGATTATCGTTTAAAGAATGCTGAGATAACTTCCCGTTTACGAAAAATGGCGAAAAGTAATCCTCCGATATTGCCAAATCTTGAAGACTGGAAACAACTTCGCGCCCTTGTTGAACGTGAAATACCAGATTTCTCTGAAATAGTGAATGCCAAAGATCATCCTTTAAGTGATTTGGAATATGATGTATGTTTGATGGTTCGTGTTCACCTGATGCCGATAGAGATTGCCAGACTGAAGAAGTGTACTCCTTCATACGTTTCAAATATCCGTAAGAACCTATTGAAACGTATTTTTGGGAAGGATGGCAGTAGTGAGGATTTTGACGATGAAATCGGTAAAATTGGTTATTAACCACCAATCGTTAATTCATTTCATTTGATGTTGTGAAATCATTTTCAACCCCCTTTTTTGGTGTGTCATTCTTTCTTTTTTAAATTTGCAACTGATTTGTGGTTCTATGTTAGGCCTCATTAGTTATAGACAAAGTTTTTTTGAATATGAATAAGAATGGTTTTATATTAAGCATGTTGCTGGTTACTGTGATGTTGGTAGCCTGTAATAATGATGATAATGGGAATATGGACGAAGATGACGTCGTTGTTATGATGCCATCTACAAGGTCGATTCTGTTGACTAATGAACAGCGAGATTTTGTTTCCAAAAACAATGATTTCTCAATTAAACTGTTCAAAACAATCAACCAACAAGCAGAAGAATCGAAGAGTGCAATTCTTTCACCCATTAGTGTAACTTACGTCATGGGAATGCTTAACGATGGTGCTGATGGTACGACTGCAAAAGAAATAACGTCTGTTCTGGGTTTCGGAGACGGTGAGTCGACTGCAGTCAATGATTTATGCAAGAAATTGATAGAGGAGGCACCAGAAGTTGACGAGAGTGTGACACTGAAAATTGCAAACTTAGTCGCAACTCAAAATGGAATCTTATTAGAAGATCAATTCAAGGAAGACTTGTATAATTTCTATCTTGCAGAGACTGCCTCGCTTGATTTCTCTTCTCCAAATGCGACCAATACCATCAACGACTGGTGTAATCGACAGACGAGCGGAATGATACCTGAAATCACAGACGAACTCGCCTTGAGAAATGCTGTTCTTGCTTTGGTCAATGCTGTTTATTTTAAGGCAACGTGGACAAGAAAGTTCGATACAAAGAAAACGAAGGACGAAACGTTTACGCGAGAAGATGGCTCCAAGGTTAAGTTCCCAATGATGAATCAGCAAGTATATGCCGAATATAAAAATACAGGAAAATACTCCGTATTACGCCTGCCTTATGGAAATAGTAATATGTGGAGTATGTACATCCTCCTTCCAAATGAGGGGAATACGGTCAATGATATCATCAACCAATTAAGCTATGATAGTTGGCGTACTGAGTACAATACTTTAAAGGGCTCAATAGTCGATGTAAAAGTTCCTCGATTTAAAACAGAGAGCAAATACAATCTGATTCCTACCATTTCTGCAATGGGCGCACCTACCATGTTTACAAATAAGGCCGATTTTACAAAAATAAGCAGTAACCACAAAGGATTGTACGTTAGTAGTTTCATACAGAAGGCTGCGGTTGAGGTAAATGAAGAAGGAACCAAAGCGGCTGCAGTGACTCTTGCTACTATGAGTGATAGTGCGGCGGGGTTAACGCCTCAATACGATAATGTCGATTTCCATTGCGACCGTCCTTTCATTTACCTCATTCAGGAGTCCAGCAGCGGAGCCATCTTCTTCATCGGCACCTTCAGGGGGGAATAGAAAAATACTCTGAAAGGATGTGACCCTTTTGGGCGCAATGGGAGTCTGGAACCATTGCACCCTTCGAATGATTAAAAAATCATAAATATCAGCGAAATCGTGCATGATTTGCTGGGCTTATCAGTTATATAAGAAAGTAACATTCATAAATAAAGGAAATGATTGACATGAAAAAGGCATTGATTGCATTAAGCATGGGGCTGCTGA
>JAEETB010000127.1 GCA_016286575.1 Prevotella sp. | reverse complement strand
ATGGTCGCATCGGGAACGATGTGACCCTTTTAGCGTTTGAACTTATGGGTGAAGTGTTGAGAAACTACCAGCGGGAGATGCTGGGGAGGATCAATGAGGCGTGGAGGTCATGCCGGAGTGTGATGGTGCAGATGCCGACGGGTACGGGGAAAACGGTGCTGATGACGGAAGTCATTAGAACATGGACCATTGACCATGGACCATTGACCATTCTTATTGTGGCGCACCGGCGGGAGTTGATTGAACAAATTCGCCAGACTTTAGACAGAAGAACAAAAGAACAGGTTTTTGACAGAAGGACAGAAGAACAAAAAGATATTGACAGAAGAACAGAAGGACAGGTTTTTTCAGACAAAAGAACAGAAGAACATAGTTTTGTTACGGTAACGAGTATACAGAAGTTATCGCGGGCGGAGGAAAACGATTTACTATTGGCGAAGGAGTATTCGCTTATTATTATTGACGAGGCGCATCATGCGCTGGCGAAGACGTATCGACAGTTGTGGGAGAGATGGCCGGAGGCGAAGTTCCTGGGACTGACGGCGACGCCTTGCAGACTGAGCGGGGAGGGGTTTGAGGACCTCTTCGACGTGCTGCTGCAGGGGGAGGACATCCAGTGGTTTATTGACCAGAAGTGGCTCTCTGACTTTGAATATGTGAGTGCGAGACCTGACAGTCTGGTGATGCATCAGATTGGTGGACTGCGGAAACGTGGGGCTGATGGGGACTACCAGACGAAGGAGATGGTGACGGTGATGGATGTGCCGGAGAGTATCGCGCATCTCTATGACAGCTATGAGGCGTTTGCCTGGGGGAAGAAGGGAATTGTGTATGCCATCGACCGGGCGCATGCGTCGCATATTGCGGCATATTATCAGAGTAAGGGTGTCAGATGTGCGGTGATTGATAGCCAGACACCGGCTGTTGAGAGGGCACAAATCGTTGAAAAATATAAGGCAAGCCCATGTTCTGTCGATGTGATTGTGAATGTGGATATCTTCTCGGAGGGGTTTGA
This sequence comes from Prevotella sp., assembly GCA_016286575.1. Taxonomy (GTDB): domain Bacteria; phylum Bacteroidota; class Bacteroidia; order Bacteroidales; family Bacteroidaceae; genus Prevotella. The sequence continues at coordinate 7,842 of JAEETB010000127.1, read as the reverse complement.
CTGTCCGGAGGTGGAGTTTATACAGTTGGCGAGACCGACATTGTCGTTGTCAAAATATTTACAGCAGGTAGGACGTGGTATGCGTGTGTCGGAGGGCAAGGACTGTGTACTCATCCTGGACAACGTGGGACTGTATCAGACGTTTGGGTTGCCTACTGAATCGCGTGACTGGCGCCAGATGTTCCATGGCCGGATGGCCGGTAAGGGTCAGACGGGGGAGGAGATGCCTATCTTCGTGAAGCCATCGGACCTGCAGTCGGAGATGACGAAGAAGCTGGTCAACCTAGAGATGGTCAGGATCAAACGCCATGGGGAGCGTCGCGAGGGTCTGGAGGTGTTTATGCGCCATGGCAAGTACGGTGTGATGAAGGATGGCGAGGTGACCTGTCCGGCAGAGTTCGAGCATATCAAGTGGCTCCAAGCCCCGTATTTCATCATGGGTATGTATCCGTATGCTATATATAATAATAAGGTGGCGGTGGTTGACCAGAACGGACGTGACCTGAAGCCCGGGCTTTACGGTAAGGTGGAGCAGGAGGGTGACATCTTCAAGGGGACAGCACTCGACGGGCGGACGGTCTACTGGGATGCCAAAGGTGGACGAATGTATGACATCATGCCACAGTTTGAGCGCATCCAGCGCTTTGAGGTGGCCAAGGCGGGGCACGATATGTTCCTCAGGAAATGTCTGAAGGGCTTTGAGAGACCGTTCCGTCAGGAGAATGTGTATTTAGGGGATCACCTGACCATCATGGGGAATGTGCTGATCATCGAGAATGATATCAAACAGACGTACCGGATCCGTGGGTATCAGGCGGGCTTTATCTATGTGGAGAGTCATGATGTCGCGGGCTATCGCTTCGGTGAGATCAGTCGCTTTGGTAATTTTGTCAGTCGGAGGAATCAGTTGCCGACGGACATGAAGCCATATCCGGATGTGAGGAGGCTTGGGCTAAAAAGATTGACCATTGACCATTGAACATTAAACATTAAACATTAAACATTAAACATTGAACATTAAACATTGAACATTAAACATTAAACATTAAACATTAAACATTAAACATTGAACATTAAACATTGAACATTAAACATTGAACATTAAACATTAAACATTGAACATTAAACATTGACCATTGACCATTGAACATTAAATCCCGCTTATTCGGCGGGATTTTTTTGTTCGGGTTCTGGTTCTGGTTCGGGATCCTTGAAGTCGGTGATGCCGGCTTCGACGAGGATGTTGTACCAGGTGATAAGCTTCTTGATGTGGCTGTTCTGAACACGGTCCTGATCCCAGTTGGGGAGGACTTTGCTGAAGTAGGCACGAAGCTCTTCGCCTGAGGCTTTTTTCTCATTGATGCTGGCTTTCTTGCCACCCTCGAGGTTCTTCAGGTTCTCGAAGACGTCCATCAGGGGTATATCGTCGGTCTCAGTGAACATAGCGATATCTGAGAGCGACGTGATACGGTCGGTGGCAAAAGCGGGCATGCGCTTGTGTGTGGCGTCGAGTGCCTCGACGATGAGATTGTTGTTGCCTCGTGTGACGAGCTTATAGAGGCCGGGTTTTCCGGCGATTGCTAAAATTGTTTGTTGCATTGTTCTATGATTTTGTTTAATTGATGTTCAATATTGGCTTTGCCATCGTTGACGAGCACGAAATTGGCCCTTTGGATGACCTCGCGCTGGGGGTATTGTCGTGACATCCACTCGAGCACTTCCTCGCGCGAGATATGGTCACGATCCATGACACGCTGAATGCGCACCTCCTTGGGAGCAACGACGGCAATGACGACGTCCATGAGCTGGTTGATGCCTGATTCAAACATGATGGCACTCTCGAGCCAGTCGAGTCCGCTTTCCTGAAAATCGCGAAACACGGCAGGGTGGACGATGGCATCGATGGCTTTGGCGTTTGATTCGGAAGCAAGCAGGAAACGGGCAACGGCTGCCTTGTTTAAGGCACCTGTCTCGGCATCGTAGGTGTCAGGACCTATCAGGGCTGTGAGTTCACGGCGGATATCTGGCGAAGTGCGTATGAGTCGTTTGGCGGCTGCATCGCAGTCGTAGACCTCGTAGCCGCGCTGGCGCAGACTCCGACAGATGTAGCTCTTCCCACTACCGATTCCTCCGGCAATACCTATCTTCATGGTTCTTCTGATTCGATAAGATAGTCTACCAGGGTCACTTCGAGACTGGCACGAGAGATGCCTCGCGGTACATCCTTGATGAAGATGTGGCACTTCTCGGTGGGGTGCTTCTTGATTTCCTCGTAGTCGGCATAGACCGTGAAATCCTCTGGGCGCAGGGTACGATAGACACTGGCTCCTGTAACGAATCTCACAGCGACCTTGGCGGGGAAGGTGCGCAATACCTTACCCTCAGGCATATTCAACCCTTGGATGGGGATGCCCTCGATGCGCTCTTCTGTCAGCAGGTCGGTGATAAAGGTCACCTTCACGTGATCAGGCACCACTTTCACACCTTTCATCTTACCTACCTCACAATGGGCCACAAGGGTGTCGCGGAAGTTGGCATAGTTGAGGCGCTCGGTGTAGATCATGTTGATACTGTCGAGCTTCTCGTCGGAGGCGAAGACGGTGACGCTGTCAGGCGAATATTCCACGCGTGAGATATAATAGAGCTCCTCTGGGATGACACGTCCGCTCCACCTGACGGGTACCCGCTTCTTATTACCATAATTATAATAGAACTCGAGTCGGTCGGGCTTGACGGCTGTGATCACTGAGGTGCTGCTGAGCTGTTGGGCCACAAGTTTCTTCAGGTCTGATGAGGGTATGACACCCATGCCGTTGTTACGCGAATAGGTGCGGAAGAGGGGACGTATGGTCTTGAGTTCGTCGCCAAACTGATAGCCAAAGAGGTCGAAGCCTTTGTCGCGGATGGTGACTTTGATGGTGTCTGTCTCGTCGGATGTCAGTACGGCGTTCTTGGGGATGCCGGTGATGGACACGGGGATAGCGAACTCCTTCTCGTAGGTCTCGTTGAGCGTGGTGATTAACCAGAATATGCCCGAGAGTACCAAGAAGAAGATAAAGAGAAACAGTTCCTTATTAGCCTTGCTAAAAAAGAAATCTCTTGCTAATCCCCAGATCTTTGACAACATACTTTCTTTAGACAGAAGAACATAAGAACATATTACTTCTTACTTCTGGGCGGTGTTGGTGCTGGCTGGATCCTTGAAGACGTAGCTCTTGTCGACGGTGACAACAACGTCCTTGGCAATCTTCACATCGACGGTGTTCTTAGCCAGGTCGATGCTCTTCACAGTGCCGTAGATGCCACCACCGGTGATGACCTGCGTGCCCTCAGTGAGCTCGTTCTGGAATTTCTGGATCTCTTTCTGCTTTTTCTGCTGGGGCTTGATCATGAAGAACCACATGATGGCAAAGATGGCCACCATCATAATAATCATGCTCATGCCACTTCCTTGTGCTGACTGTGCAACTAATACTAAATTCATATTTAATCTTTAATGTTTAATGTTTAATCTTTAATGTTTAATCTTTAATGTTTAATGTTTAATCTTTAATTTTTATTTTTTAATCCTCGGGCGGCGGGAGGGTTTCTCCACGGGGACGCTCTTGGGTTTTGACTTCAGAGGATCGATGTGCTTCATCAGACGCCCTGTCTTCACGAGGTTACGGGCGATGGCATCGAGCATGCCGTTGATGTAGCCACCACTCTTCGAGGTCGAGTAGAACTTGGCAATCTCCACATACTCGTTGATGGTGACGTTGATGGGCACATTGGGCAGGGTCATCATCTCGGCAATGGCAATCTGCATGAGAATGATGTCCATGTAGGCCAGTCGTGAGAAGTCCCAGTTGCGCGAAGCCTCACTCATATAGTGCTGATACTCGTCGGCATTGAGGATGGCTGAGCGGAAGAGTTTGCGGGCAAAATCCTTCTCCTCCTCACTGTCCCACTCGGGTAGCAGCTCCTGCTTGGCACCTTCCTGCTCGTTGAAACGCTTGATGGTCTTGATGACGAAGGTGTCGACAATATCCTTGTCGTCGTTCCAATAGAGGCTCTGGTCCTCGAGAATCGACTCCAGGTCTTCGTTCACCTGGATGAATGTCTTGTATAGCTTGCGCCACAACTCACGATCGAGCTCGTAGTTGTCCTCTGCGCTGTTCATATACTCCTGATAGATGTCGCTTTGCTCAATCTTCTCGAACAGCTGTCCGATGAAGACGTCGGAATCTGCCCATGACAGTTTTTGGGTGCTCAGGAAATCGTTGAGTTGTTTGTTCTCTGCGAGCTGCAGAGCAAAGCGGTTATAAATGAATTTGGGGGAAGGCTCCTGTGTGCCCTCTCTTTTCGCACGTGCCTGAGCAACCTCAAGACGGCGCTGTGCCTCCTTGGTGACTGCTGTGATGAGACTCAATAAGTAGTTGTAAAGGTCGTAAGCCTTTGACAAGCTGAAGAAGAGCTCCTTCTCAGCCGTGTCGATGTTCTTGTTGCCGTTTTGATAGTAGGCGTAGGTTAACTGAACAATCTTGATTCTGATAATTTCTCTGTTAATCATCTCACTTGATGCTTTTAATTCTACAAATATCTCTAAATTGACGTGGCAAAGGTAGAATTTTTTTTTTAATTGAGCAAAAAAAAAGTCATTTTTTTAGCGAAAACGTAACTTTGAGCTGCGCTCGAAGGTACTTTCGCTCGAAAAAACCAACAAAAAATACCAGAAAAATAAATTTTCCCGTATTTTATTTGGTTTTTTCCTCACTTATTCGTACCTTTGCACCCGCTTTTCTCAAAGGCACAACGATTTTTCGTGTGATGGCGAATTAAGCAACGATTGTTTTAACAACTTAATTTAGAGTAACACAATTATGAAAGAAATTAGCGTAAGTGGCCAGAAGCGTGCCACTACCGGCAAGAAAGCCGCAAAGGAACTCCGTAAGGAGGGTTTGGTTCCCTGTAACCTCTATGGTGAGAAAAAAGGTGAGAATGGCCTGCCCGAGGCCTTGGCATTCGCCATCCCCGCAGCCCAGCTCCGCAAGGTGGTTTACACACCTCATGTATATGTAGTCAACCTGACTATCGACGGTGAGGCTCACAAGGCAGTGATGAAGGAACTGCAGTTCCACCCCACAACAGATGCACTGCTGCACATCGACTTCTATGAGGTTAACGAGGCAAAACCCATCACCATTGGTATCCCTGTGAAGCTGAATGGTCATGCTCAGGGTGTTCGCGACGGTGGTCGTCTGAGCCAGGCTGTACGTACACTGAACGTTACCGCTCCCTACAAGCAGATTCCTGAGACTCTTGATATCGACGTTACCGAGCTGAAGCTGGGTAAGGCCATTAAGGTGGCTGACCTGCAGTTCGAGGGTCTTGAGATTGCTACTCCCGCTCAGGTGGTTGTATGCTCAGTGAAGGCTACACGTGCATCACGTTCTGCAGCTGCTGCTGGTGAGGCTGCTGAGTAATGCGTGGCATGAAACATTAAAGATTAAACATTAAAAGTTTATTCTCAGTGGACAAGTACTTGGTTGTAGGTTTGGGAAATGTCGGCGACGAGTACGAGATGACCCGCCACAATACAGGTTTTATGGTATTGGATGCTTTTGCGAAGGCATCCAATATTGTTTTTGACGATCGTCGCTATGGTTTCGTGGCTGAGACCTCGTTGAAGGGGCGCAAGGTGATCCTGTTGAAGCCCTCGACGTTTATGAATCTCAGTGGCAATGCCGTGCGCTATTGGCTGAACAAGGAGAATATCGACCAGAGCCGTCTGCTCGTTGTGAGCGACGATGTGGCTCTGCCGTTGGGCGCCTTCCGCTTGAAGGCAGGTGGCTCAAATGGTGGTCATAATGGTCTGGGACATATCCAACAGCTCATCGGACAGAACTATGCACGCCTGAGGATGGGTATCGGCAACGACTTCCCCCGAGGGATGCAGGTGGACTGGGTGTTGGGGCGTTATGATGAGGAGGAGTTGAAGACGCTTCAGCCTTCCATCGATACGGCTGTTGAGATCATCAAGAGTTTTGTCCTCGCTGGAATCGATGTCACGATGAACCAGTTTAATAAATTAGGTCGAGGACCGAGAAGCGAGGAATGAGGAATGTGGAATGTGGAATGAGGAATGTGGAATGAGGAATGATGGAAGAAGCAAGGATTGACAAGTGGCTGTGGGCGGCGAGGATCTTTAAGACGAGATCCATTGCTGTGGATGCGATTAAGAATGGTCGTGTCACCATTGATGGTGTCTGTGTGAAACCTTCGCGCAGTGTGAAGGTGGGTGAGACCGTCTCTGTGCGTAAGCCGCCAGTGACCTACTCCTTCCGTATTCTGAAGACCATTGAACAAAGGGTAGGGGCGAAGCTGCTGCCTGAGATCTATGAGAATGTGACGCCTGCCGACCAGTACGAGCTGTTGGAGATGAACCGCATCAGTGGTTTCGTGGATCGTGCTCGCGGTACGGGTCGTCCTACGAAGAAAGACCGTCGTGCGATGGATGCGTTTATCAACGAAATGGATTAAGAGACTATGCTGCTGAATATTGTATTTATCATTGTAGGTGTGGCACTGGTGCTGTGGGGAGCTGACCGCTTGACAGGGGCTGCTTCTCAGTTAGCACGTGACATGCGTGTGCCCGAGATTATCATTGGTCTGACTATTGTGGCTGCAGGCACCTCTGCACCAGAGCTTTTTGTCAGTCTGACATCAGCCTTTAAGGGCACAGCTGATTTGGCAGTGGGCAATGTCATTGGCTCGAATATCTTCAATGTGATGCTGATTGTTGGCTGTTCGGCAGTGGTGGCTCCTATCAAGGTATCGTGGTCTACGGTGCGTAAGGACATCCCCTTCGCAGTGGGTTCCTCGCTGTTGCTGTTCATGCTCTGTTTCGACGATATGGACTCACCTCACCTCTGGGGTAATGAGATCAGTCGTAGTGACGGTATCATCCTGCTCATCGGTTTCACGGCCTTTATGCTCTACACCTTCCAGATGGCCCGTAAGGACGGTTTGCTGCCCAAGCACGAAGAGGTGTTGGGTGAGGAGGAAGAGGTGGAACCGAAAGACTACTCTCACGTGTGGCGTCATCTGTGTTTTATCGTCCTGGGACTGGCCTGTCTGATTGTCGGCAGTCATCTATTCGTCGATGCTGCCTCGTATATTGCCAATCGCTTTGGGGTGCGTCAGAGTATCATCGGTCTTACCATCGTGGCTGGTGGTACCTCCCTGCCTGAGTTGGCCACGAGTGTGGTGGCAGCCTATAAGGGTCGTTCGGCATTGGCACTGGGTAATGTCATCGGCTCGAATGTGTTTAATATCCTACTGATTCTGGGTGCTACAGCCTTTGTGCATCCTCTGCGTATCATGGGTATCACCATCGTCGACCTGATGATGATGCTCGTCAGCGTGGGACTGCTCTGGCTGTTTGCCTTCACGAAGTTCTCCGTCTCGAGGCGCGAGGGTGTCGTACTTATCATAGGATTTCTGGGCTATATGGCCTGGTTGTTATATTTGTTATGAAAGATAGAAGTGAACAGAAGATCAGTGTGCTGTTTATGCTTTACGGCATACTGTTCTGCGTCTGCCTGATAACGGCAAACGTGCTCGAGACAAAGCAGATATCGTTTGGTCCTGCTAACATGACGGCGGGTCTGATCGTCTTCCCCGTGAGCTATATCATCAATGATGTGGTGTGTGAGGTGTGGGGCTATGGCCGTACACGTCTGCTCATCTGGCTTGGTTTTGCGATGAACTTCTTGTTCGTCATCTTCGGTGCGATCGCTGACTGGATTCCAGGGGCTCCATACTGGCATGGGCAAGAGGGTTTCCATCAGATCTTCGGTC
>JAEETB010000126.1 GCA_016286575.1 Prevotella sp. | reverse complement strand
CTATGAGACGATTCTCAAGGCTTTTGAGGATCCGATGATGTTCGAGTTGTGTACACCTATTATATATGGTTCGCCCAAGGTGGCTGCCTTTCATCGTAAGGCCATGAATCTGGAGACCCAGTTCACCATTATCAACCAGGCAGAGGACGCTCGAGACGGCAAGCTGAACTTGTTGGCTACGTTCGACGACGAAGTGGTGGTGGAGTTCGGCCAGTCGACAGAGGCATCGGCTGAAGCCGGTCGTAAGGCGATGGTTCGTGCGAAGGAGGATCTGATGAAGCACCTTTACGATGTACTCGTGACGGCACCTGTGAAACCCTCCAACAATCGTTCTAAGGAAGACAAGTCGCTGACGGTGATGGTGAGCGAGGCTGTGCGCATTGGCCTGGTGACCACCCATCTGCCTCTCAAGGAGGTGCCAGCCGCTATTACTGCTGAGAAGATCTGTGAGAAGGCCCGTATCTTCCACCAGAGTCTGAAGCGCGACTTCCGCATCTCAAATCCGCGTATTGCCGTATTGGCGTTGAATCCGCAGGAGGGAACGGAGGAGAAGGAGATTATACGTCCTGCCATCGAAACGATAGAGAAGGAAGGTATACAGGCGTTTGGTCCCTATGTGGCCGATCAGTTCTTTGGCGAGAATCTCTATGAGCAGTTCGATGGCGTGCTCGCTATGTACGACGATCAGGGCAATGTACCTTTCAAGACACTTGCTCAGGAGTATGGTGTGAAGATGAAGGCTGGCATCTCTGCGATTGTTACCACGCCCGATCAGGATCCCTCGTTCGATATCGCCGGTAAGGGTATTGCCGACGCACAATCCCTTCGTCATGCTATCTATACGGCTATCGATATGTACCGTCATCGTCAGGAGTACGATGCGCCGTTGGCTCATCCGCTGCCGAAGCTCTATCATGAGAAGCGCGAGGACGGCGATAAGGCACGCTTTACGCTTCCAAGGCCCAAGGACCAGTTCAAGTAATGAAAAAGAAATACCAGAACGCCTTTTTCATCTTCGGTCTCCTGGTGCTCGTCATCATGGTGACACAGCTCGACTTCCAAGAGGTCTGGGCTGGATTGAAGCATGCCGGCTACTGGTTTTTCGCTGTGATTGCCCTTTGGGGCTTCCTCTATATCTTCAATACGGCCACGTGGTATATCATCATCGACAGCATCGGTGGTGAGCGTGGTGTCTGCCGTCAATGCCGTGTTGGCTTCTGGTGGCTCTATAAGATCACCGTCTCAGCCTTCGCCCTGAACTACGCCACGCCTGGCGGTCTCATGGGAGGAGAGCCTTACCGCATCATGTCGCTCTCGCCTAAGATCGGCACCGCCAAGGCCTCCTCATCTGTCATCCTCTTTGTGATGACCCATATCTACAGCCACTTCTGGTTCTGGCTCTTGTCGGTGGGGCTCTATGTGCTGACACAGTCGATGACCACCTTGGCCTGCATCCTGCTGCCCATCATTGCCGTCGTCTGTCTCATCGTCATCTGGTTCTTTATCCGAGGCTATAAGAAGGGCATCGCCGTGACGGGTATGAACATCCTCAGCCACTTCCCGATGGTGAAACGATGGGCACAGCCGTTCGTGGAGCGCAACAAGGACAAGCTCGCTGAGGTCGATGCACAGATTGCGGCGCTGCACAACCAGAATCCGCGCACGTTCGTGACTGCCGTCGTGCTCGAATTGCTCTGCCGACTCTTCTCCACACTCGAGATCTACTTTATTCTGCTGGTTATCATGCCCGGAGTCACCATTCCGCAATGCATTCTCATCTATGCCTTCACCACACTTTTTGCCAACATGCTCTTCTTCATGCCCTTGCAATTGGGTGGTCGAGAGGGTGGTTTCCTGATGTCTGCCGAGGGACTCAGTCTGTCGGCTCAGGCAGGTATCTTCGTGGCACTCATCGTACGTGTCCGTGAACTCATTTGGACGGCTATCGGACTGCTTTTAATCAAGCTTGAGAAGAAAGAAAAGTGATTTTCCGTTAAATTTCTGCCAAAATTGCAGATAATTCAGAAATAATGTGTAATTTTGTCAGCTCAATGAAGACTTCAGAACTTCAAACCATCAAACAACGGTACAATATCGTGGGCAACTGCGATGCTTTGAACCATGTGCTGGACGTAGCCCTCCAAGTGGCGCCCACAGACCTGAGTGTGCTCATCGTCGGAGAGAGTGGAGTGGGTAAGGAGATCATCCCCCGTGTGATTCACGACAATTCGCCACGCCGACGTGAGAAGTATTTCGCCATCAACTGCGGCTCCATCCCTGAGGGCACTATCGACTCAGAGCTTTTCGGACATGTAAAGGGCTCGTATACGGGTGCCATCAACGACTCGCCAGGCTATTTCGGCGTGGCCAATAAGGGTACACTGTTCCTCGACGAGGTGGGCGAACTGCCGCTGGCCACTCAGGCACGACTGTTGCGTGTACTCGAGACGGGCGAGTATATCCCCGTAGGAGGTACTGAGATCCGCAAGACCGACGTGCGCATCGTGGCTGCCACGAACCTGAATATCCGTCAGGCCATCAGTGAAGGCCGTTTCCGCGAGGATCTCTATTATCGTCTGAACTCGATACCCATCCAGATGCCGCCACTTCGTGAGCGTGGTGAGGACATCATCCTGCTCTTCCGACTCTTTGCGATGCAGATGGCCGAGAAGTACAAGATGGATCGCGTGGTGCTCGACGAGGGTGCCAAACAGTTGCTGATGCACTATAAGTGGCCAGGCAACGTGCGACAGCTGAAGAACATCACCGAGCAGATCAGCGTGCTCTCACCTGAACGTACCATCACGGCCGACGTGCTCAGCCAGTTTATTCCCAGAGATCAGGAGTCTACCCAACTCGTGGCTATCCACAAGGACGGTGGAGACCACTCGTTTGAAAACGAGCGCGAGATACTCTACAAGATACTCTTCGAACTTCGTGGCAACGTGAACGATATGCGTCGCGAGGTAAGCATGCTCAAGAAGCAGCTCGAAGACGTGCAAGGCAGCGGACAAACCATTGCGGCACCACTCGCAACCCCTATCGCCAGCAATACGCAACTGGCTCCCATCACGCCCATCAACCCGATTCCTGCGGTTGGAACGGCCGAGGATGCTTTTGCTGAGGAATATATCGAACCCGAAAGAGAACCCGAGAGCCTGAACCTGAACGCCATCAGCAAGCAGATGCTCGAAAAGGCACTTGAACGCAATCACGGCAACCGTCGCAAGGCTGCACAGGAACTGGGAATCTCCGACCGCACACTCTATCGCAGACTTAAGCAATATGGACTGGAGAAGTAAATATATGAAAGTTGCTGTGATGGCGACGCTCGTCGCTATCCTCAGCGCCTGCTCTGTCAGCTATAAGTTCAACGGAGCTAGCATCGATTATACGAAGACCAAGAGCATCCAGATAGCCGACTTCCCCATCCGTTCAAGTTACGTGTGGGCGCCGATGGGTTCAATCTTCAACAATACACTCAAGGATAAGTTTGCGGCTCAGACCCGACTGGCACAGGTGAAGCGTAATGGCGACCTGAAGCTCGAAGGTGAGATCATACGTTACGAGCAGCGTAACAAGGCCGTCAGCTCAGAAGGATTCTCAGCGATGACCGAGCTGACACTTACCGTGAATGTTCGCTTCACCAACAACGTGAACCACGCTGAAGACTTCGAGCAGCAGTTCTCGGCTTCGCAGAGTTACGAGACCACCCTCTCGCTCAATGCCGTTCAGGAAGAGCTCGTTACGAAGATGGTGGAGGACATCGTCAGTCAGATATTCAACGCCGCTGTGGCTAATTGGTAGGAGAAGTGAAAAGTGAATAGTGAGTAATGGAAAGGATAGCCGAGCTGATAAACCACCCAGAGTATCTCGATCGCGACACGCTCTACGAGTTGCGCTCTATGCTCGCACTCTATCCTTACTATCAGACGGCCCGACTGCTGATGCTCCAGAACCTCTATCTGCTCCACGACCCCTCGTTCGACGAGGAACTGCGCCGTGCAGCCATTTACATCACCGATCGCCGCGTGCTCTTCGATATGATCGAGGCCGCTCATTATCGCGTGCGTCGTAGTACTCCCGCTTCGGCTCCTTCCACCTCAACCTCGTCTGCCAGCCGAACTACCATCTTGATCGATAATTTCCTCGACTCGCTTCCGAAGGAGGATTCGCAGCAGAAGTCGAAACGAAAGCCTACCCCTGCCGACGCAGCAGTCGACTATGTAGCTTATCTGCTTGAAACCGAGGGCGACGAGGCTGTGAAACCAGTTCCGGAGATGAAAGGTCAGGCACTTATCGAATCATTCATAAATTCTGACAAAGGGCGCATTGTACTCAATGAAGGTCCCCTGTTGACACCACAGATGGAAAAAGAGGATGAAACACCTCAGGAAGCAGTCGGCGAAGAGTATTTTACTGAAACTTTGGCCAGAATTTATATCAAACAAGGCAGATATTCGAAGGCACTTGAAATTATTCAGCGATTAAGTTTGCAATTTCCGAAAAAAAATGCTTACTTTGCAGACCAAATACGCTTTTTAGAGAAGCTGATTATAAATAACAATAAAAAAATAAAGTAAAAAAGATGTACACATTATTAGTAATTCTCATCGTGATTGCTGCACTGCTGATGATCGGCATCGTGCTCATTCAGGAATCAAAGGGAGGCGGTCTGGCTTCTCAGTTCTCAGGTTACAACCAGATTGGTGGTGTTCGCAAGACCACTGACTTCATCGAGAAGACCACTTGGGGCCTCGCTGCCTTTATGGTTATCATCAGTGTGGCTTGCGCTTACGTGGCTCCTCAGGCTACCAGCGATAGCTCCGTCATGGAGAACTATCAGGCTCCTGCCACCAACCCCAACAATTTGCCTGGATTCGGTGCCAGCCAGCAGAACGATGCAGCTGCTCCAGCAGCTCCTGAGGCTCCTGCAGCTCCCGAGGCTCCCGCAGCTCCTGCTCAGCCTGCTAAGTAAGCAAGCATAGCTATCAAATAAAGGCTCCTTACGATGGTAAAGGAGCCTTTTTTTGATGTTTATTGAAAAAAACGATTCAAATATTTGGCAGTTCGGAAGAAAATGCCTACCTTTGCACCCGCAAAACAAAATTGCAACCAACATGGTGCCCGTAGTTCAGTTGGTTAGAGCGTCAGATTGTGGTTCTGAATGTCGTGGGTTCGAGTCCCACCGGGCACCCAACCTAGAAAAATCGGAAATTCCCAGTAAATAAAGGGGTTCCCGGTTTTTTAGTTTAAGGAAAACGAGGTCAAACTTATTGGTCTGAGACCAACTTTTAGGCTCAAAAATCGGCGCAAAATCGGCGCAAATTTGCAAAATCGGCGCAAAATCGGCGCAAAAATCAGCGCAAAAATCGGCGCAGAAAAGTGATACTAAAATCGGCGTAAGAGTCAAGTGTCAAAACATATTAATTTTCACTGCAAAGGTACTGATTTCTAATTGATTATTTGTACATTTGCATCCAACTTTACAATACTTTAGGATTTATCAATATGGCAGATAATTGTGAAAAGTGCAAATTGAGGGCTAAATATGATCAGAAGCCCAATTCGTTCTTGGGAAAGTTCTGGCGTTGGCATATCAACTTCTGCCCAGGTTGGAAAGGATACTTCACCAGTCTGAGTGAGGAGCAGAAGAAAGAGTTGAGGGCAAAGTATAATTTCCAAAAGTATTAAAATGGTAAAGAACTACAAAGTCATCACACCTTTAAACATTGTCTCGATTTTGACAGCACAAAAACTGCCATCTATTACAGACGGCAGTATCGAAGGTTGTTCAAGAATTGATCACTTCACCTCACGTTCCTGAATGGTCTTGCCAGATCCCCAAGCCGTGCCGACTTTCTCGCCGACTACACGGTATTCGTTCTTGGCAGAATCGAAGATGACGGGCTGAAGCTTGCCGAGGTCGATGTTACCCTCCTCGTCGAGGATGCTCTCGTCAGCACTCATGTTGACAATCTCGCCAACGACACGGGCACCACCGTTCTCGTCTTCATCGAAGGTCACGACCTTGCACTCCAGCGTCAGCTTGTACTCGTTGATGATAGGTGCATCGACATTGGGACTTGGTGTGATGGTGAATCCCGCTTTAGCCACCTTGTCGGGCACGTCGTTGCCGGACACGATGCCGAAATAGTCGCTCTGGACAATATCACCCTTCGTGGCAAAACTGATGGTGAAAGCCTTCTTCAGACGGATATTGTCCGTGGTCTTGTGCTTGGAGAGTTCGAAGGTGATGTGTTTAGGTCCGCACTGGCCTCCCCAAGCAGCCATCATCACGTCGGGATTCTTGTTTTCGTCCCATGTAGCAATCATGATGGCGGGCAGTGGTGTGATAACAGCCTTGTCGCTGAAGTTCTTGCGACCCTCAACTGCCTTTACCTCGACTTTCTCCTGAGTAGGATTCTCATTGACGTTTGCCTCACTCTTCTGCTCCTTATTTCCACAGGCGGCAATGAGCAGTACGCCTGTCAGCACGAGGGCTGATGATTTCATAAAATTCTTCATACCTTTATTCTTTTATTTCTTGTATTTTTCGATCATAGCCCGCAAGGTGGCACCATGATGGCCTTCCTGCTTGGCAAAAATCTCCATCTCGTCGGCAGCCTCGTTCATGCCTGCAGCCCGGAATGCCTGGGCAAACTGGTTCACCTGTTCCTCTCCCTTTTCCTCTCCGGCTGCAAAGTTCTCTGCGATCTGCCAGATGTCTGCATTATACTTGCCGTTGAGCGTGGCATAGAATCCGGCATGAACGGCCTCCTGATTGGCCATCTCTATGAAGGTTTCCGAGACCTCTTCGGGATAGCCTTGCTCCTTTGCCATACGTGCGAGGGCATAGTACGTCATCACTCCTGCGGCTTCAGCCTTGGCGGCTCCGTCGCATAATTTCTCAAAATCTGTTCCTTTTGTAAGTCCGTAAATCATATTGTATTTTTTTATTGCTTTCTGAATTTATTCCGTAGCCGTTTATAACCTTCAACGCCCAAGATCGTCAGACCTCCATACTGGCAGGTCTTGGCCAGTCCGAAGAGCACAGCCCAAAGCACGCCTTTTGCTGTTGTACTGATAGGCAGCAGCATTTGGGCAAAGGACAGGATATAGAAGGGTATGCAGCACATCAGGACGATGACACCAGTCCTGAACGAAAGGGATTGCAGCCACTCTTTGATCTTCATGCCCATTCGAAGGTTATTTCTTTAATGTTTCGATGATTGAATCTAATTCACTGGCCAGATGCGTGTAGTCATCCATCTGGAGCGGGCAGGCTTTCAACGTTTCACCCATGCCTGCAGGGATAAGCTTGTAGGCTTCTTCCTCCATATCGCGGCCTTTCTTTGTTAGGCTGACTATCTGCTGGCGCTTATCCTCCTTGCCACGCTTGCGAACCACGATACCAAGTTTCTCCATACGCTGAAGCAAGGGCGTAACGGTGTTTGTTTCGAGCAGCAGACGATGAGCAATGTCGTTCACAGGTTGGGAATCCTGCTCCCACAGCACCATCAGAACGAGGTACTGCGGATAGGTAATACCCAACTCATTCAGCATCGGCGTGTAAGCCTGTGTAATGAGACGTGCCGCCGTATATAGACGGAAGCATATCTGGTTGTCAAGCTGTAATTCTGCGTGCATGATTCATTTCATTGAAAATTGAATATTGAAAATTGAGCGGAACATTGACCATTATTAACCGAGCAATTCTTCAATGTCCTTCTCGAAGTCTTTGGGCTCTGTGGTGGGCGCAAAGCGCTTGATGGTCTCACCATCCTTTGAGATCAGGAACTTGGTGAAATTCCACTTGATGTCACTGTCCTTCTCCACGCTCTTGCTGATGGCCTTGAAGAGCGTCTTGGCAGCTTTGGCTTTCAGGCCGTTGTACTCCTCTGTGGGAGCTACGCTCTTCAAATACTCGAAGATGGGCTGCGCATCGGGGCCGTTGACATCACCCTTCTTCATAATCTGAAATGTAACACCGTAGTTCAGCTGGCAGAACTCCTCAATCTGTGCATCGCCCTCAGGATCCTGCTCCTTGAACTGGTTGCAGGGGAAGCCGATGATGACGAGTCCCTTGTCCTTGTACTTCTGGTTCAGTTCCTCCAGTCCTGCGAACTGAGGTGTGAATCCACACTTGCTGGCAGTGTTGACAATCAGCAACACCTTACCCTGAAACTGTGAGAAATCAATCTCCTTACCTTTGCTCGTAAGAGCCTTGAAATCATAAATCTTTGCCATATCTTTTATCTGTTTATATCGTTCGCGATGCAAAGGTAAGAAGAATGTTTTATATCGCAAGCGATTTATCGAAAACTTTAAGAGAGTTTAACAATATATCGCCTGCGATGTTTTCTTCATGTAATCTTTAGAAGACAGATGCTACCAATGAATAAAGGTAGCTGCCAAAGCTGATGAATGCCCATATCATCATTGCTATGAGCAATAGTAGGACAATGAGGAAGATGGCTGACTGCCAAGCTCGTTGGTTCACTTGCTTGATGACGGTTTCATCACCGTCAACAAAGCCCTGAATCATTGCCATATTCTTTGTGTTGGCACGATGGAAGATGTCGATAACGTCACCGACGAAGAAGGGAATCATGCCCAAGAGTACATCACGCAGGGCATTATTGAGGACGGCCAGCGTCAAAGGTATGCTCTTGATAACCCTCGACGAGAAATACACGAACGGCACTACACAGAGTAACGCAATGGCATCGCCCCAGCCAGGGATGATGCCAATGAGCGCATCCAGATAGTAGCGATCCATGTAGCGCGTCAGACCACTCATTGTCTGATAGGCTTTGTTGTCCATCAGACGTTTACGCTGCAGTTCACGTTTCTCGTTCTTGTTCACGGGCTATACAACCTCTT
>JAEETB010000125.1 GCA_016286575.1 Prevotella sp. | reverse complement strand
GCCGGTTTCTCGTGTGTCACTGACAAACGGGTGTTCTGTGTCATTGGTGACCTGAGTTTCTTCTACGATCAGAATGCGCTGTGGAATCAGAACCTGCATGAGAATTTCCGTATTCTCTTGCTGAATAACGGACGTGGTGGCATCTTTAATATGCTCCCAGGACTTGAACAGAGTCCAGCCCGTGATGCTTTTGTGGCAGCTGAGCACCATACTTCTGCCGAGGGTATCTGTCAGGCGAATGATATCGTCTATCTCTCTGCCTCAGACATGCCCCAGCTTCGTGCCGGCATCGACACCTTATTAAATATAGAGACCACCCGTCCCGTCCTCCTCGAGGTCTTCACTGATCCCGACTCCGATGCCTCTGTCCTCCGTGATTTTTATTTAGACATAAGAACAAAAGTTACATAAAGGCTGCGCGTAATAATCTGTTCTTATGTTCTTCTGTCAAATTAAATTTTGTATATTATGTCTAGAAACTGGAAAGAAATACGTAAGTTCGAGGAGATTCTCTTCGAAGAATATAACGGTATCGCCAAGATTACGATCAATCGTCCCCATTACCGTAATGCATTTACCCCTAAGACCACCTGGGAACTCTCACAAGCCTTCTCCATGTGTCGTGAGATGCAGGACATCTCTGTGGTCATCCTCACAGGAGCGATGTCAGAAGTGCCTGAAGGAAAGACCCTCGCTGATGTGAAGCATGCATTCTGCTCTGGCGGTGATATGCATGTAAAGGGTCGTGGCGGCTATGTCGATGAAGAAGGTGTGCCCCGTCTCAGTGTACTTGATGTACAGATGCAGATACGTCGTCTGCCCAAACCTGTCATTGCGATGGTCAATGGCTATGCCATCGGAGGTGGACATGTGCTCCATCTCGTGTGCGACCTGACCATAGCCTCTGAGAATGCCATCTTCGGACAGACTGGTCCCAAGGTGGGAAGTTTCGATGCAGGCTTTGGCTCTTCTTATCTCGCCCGTATCGTGGGACAGAAGAAGGCGCGTGAGATCTGGTTCCTCTGTCGTCAGTATTCAGCCAAGGAGGCAGAGGAGATGGGTATGGTGAACAAGGTGGTACCTATTGATCGCCTGGAAGATGAGTGCGTAGAGTGGGCAGAGATGATGATGGAGCGTTCGCCATTGGCATTGCGCATGATCAAGGCTGGTCTCAACGCCGAACTCGATGGCCAGGCTGGTATCCAGGAACTCGCAGGCGATTGTACCATGCTCTATTATTTCCTCGACGAAGCCCAGGAAGGTGGCAAGGCTTTCCTCGAAAAGCGCAAACCCGACTTCAAGAAATACCCCAAACTCCCTTAGTGTTTTTTGACATAAGAACAAAAGAACATATTTTTTAAGATTTGATAAATATGGATTTAGAGAAGTTGATAAAGACTATTATTGAATGTGCTTACGAAGTGAGATTAACTTTGGGAGTGGGATTCTTGGAGTCTGTATATCAAAAAGCTATGATACTGGAATTGGAGAAACATCAGATAGATGCTGTTGCAGAATATCCAATTAATGTATATTACGATGATGTTGTGGTTGGAGAGTTCAGAGCAGATTTGCTTGTTGAGAAAAGTGTTATCGTTGAACTTAAAGCAGTTAATAGTTTGGTTGCAGCACATGAAGTTCAATTAGTAAACTATCTATCAGCCACTCATATCGATAATGGACTATTGATTAATTTTGGTGCACCCAAGTTAGAGATAAAACGCAAGTTCCGTCAGTATAAAAAATAATATATTCTTCTGTCGTAAATAATATGTTCTTTTGCTCTTCTGTCTAAAAAAATAAAATATGTTCTTTTGTTCTTCTGTCTAAAAAAAATAAATTATGTTCTTCTGTCTAAAAAAAAATAAATTATGTTCTTCTGTCTAGAAAAAAAAGAATTGCATTTTAAGCAGCCGGTGGGGACATCGCGAGGGGTTTATACCACTCGGAAGATCTGGCTTGCTCATCTGTCAGATGGAGAATCGGAGGGTATAGGTGAGTGTGCACCATTGCCTGATTTGAGTTGTGATGCGATGAGTGATGAGGCGTATGAGGAAAAGTTGAATCACTTTTGTCAGAACCTCTGTCAGACAGGTACGATCGATGAGGATGCCCTGCGCGACTACCCCTCCATGCTCTTCGGTCTTGAAACAGCCCTGCTTGATTTACAGAATAAGCACTCACTTCTCTTCGACACTCCCTTTAGTCGTGGCGAGGAAGGTATCCCCATCAACGGCCTTGTGTGGATGGGCAATCACGACGAGATGCTCCAACGCATGGAAGAGAAACTAGAGAAAGGCTTCCGCTGTGTGAAACTGAAGATTGGAGCCATCGATTTCGATCAGGAGTTGGATCTCATCAAACGCATCCGCAACCGTTTCTCCTTCCACGAGGTAGAACTCCGTCTTGATGCCAATGGTGCCTTTAAATATGAGGAGGCCCTCTACAAACTTGAGTTGCTCTCGCAATACAATATCCATTCCATCGAACAACCTATCAAACAAGGTCAGTGGGCCTATATGGCAGAGCTGTGTCGTGAGTCTCCTTTGCCTATCGCCCTTGACGAGGAACTGATTGGTGTCAATGATCCAGAGATGAAACGTCACATGCTCAACATCATCAAGCCTCGTTTTATTATCCTGAAACCGTCACTACATGGTGGCATGTTGGGGTGTCGCGAATGGATTCAGATAGCGAACGATATGGGTATCGGTTCCTGGATTACCTCTGCTCTTGAGAGTAACATAGGCCTGAATGCCATTGCTCAGTTTGCCTCTGATGTCTATGGTCCTCACATCACCATGCCTCAGGGCTTAGGCACCGGCCAACTCTTCACCGACAACATCCCCATGCCCCTCACCATCCGCGGCGATAGTCTTTTCTTATGTCAATAGAAGAATTCCTTGAGGAGTGGAATAACCCCTCACCTTATGTCCACGTGAAGACCAGTGGGAGTACTGGTGAGCCTAAGCCGATGCTTGTAGAGAAGCAGCGGATGCTGAATTCTGCCCGTATCACCTGCGATTTCCTTGGCCTGCGCCCAGGCGACACAGCCCTGCTCTGTATGTCACTCGACTATATCGCAGGCAAGATGATGGTGGTCCGCTCATTAGAGCGAGGCTTGAAGCTGACAACCGTCGAGCCCTCAGGCCACCCTTTATCCACCTCCAACCTTCCACATTCCACCTTCCACATTCCACACTTCTCCGCCATGGTCTCCCTGCAAGTCTACAACACCCTTCAGGTGCCCGAGGAGCGTGAGCGACTGAAGAAGATCAAGCACCTCATCATAGGCGGAGGTGCCATCGACGATAGTATGGCAGCCGAACTGAAAGACTTTCCCAACCATATCTGGAGCACCTATGGCATGACAGAGACCCTCTCACATATCGCCCTTCGTCGTCTCAATGGTCCTGAGGCCTCTGAGTGGTACACCCCCTTCCCCTCTGTCCATCTGTCCATCTCCGACGAAGGTTGTCTGATCATCGATGCCCCTGAGGTCTGTCCAGAACCCCTCATCACCAACGACATCGCAGAACTGTCAACCCGTCAATTCCGTATCCTCGGACGAAAGGACAATGTCATCTGCTCTGGTGGGTTGAAAATTCAGGCAGAAGAGCTCGAGCGTCAGTTGAGTCCTCACATGTCTGCACCTTTTGTCATCAGTAAACGTGCCGATGAGAAGTTTGGTGAGGTTGTCGTTCTCATCACAGAAGGTTCTCCTTCCGATGCTCGCATCATCTGCGAACGCATCCTCCCCAAATACCATCAGCCCAAAGCCTACCTCCACCTCGACCAAATCCCCTTAACAGAGACAGGAAAAATTTCACGAAAGCGCGTCCTCGATTTTTTAGACAGAAGAACATAAGAACATAATAATGTGCGCTCCTGATTTTTAGACAGAAGAACAAAAGTAACATAAGAGCTGCGCAAAGTAAGGGGGATAAAAATATGTTCTTATGTTCTTATGTCAAAAATAAGAATGAGATAGGGCTACTCTCACGAGCAACCCTATCTACGATTAGCTAGTAATATGATCAGGTCTGTCAAGTTGATTGGTACACCCTTCGAGAGCTAACCCTCCCTATAGAAGTCGAGTGCCTCGTATATCTCGTCTTTTGTGGCATGCTGGTTGATACGGATATCACCGATACCCCCCAGGAGGGTGAAATTAATCACGCCAGCCACATTTTTCTTGTCGTGTGTCATAAGCTCCAGCAACTGTGGGTAGTCATCACAGGTGATGTTCATCCTCCCATAGTGCTCATGGATGAAGTTCACCGTCTGGTGCATCTTGTCTGTAGGGAATCCCGTTTTGATAGCGCTCAGGTAGAGCTCGCAGACCAGACCATAGGCCACAGCGTAGCCATGCAGGATGGGCTGCTTACTGAGAGCGAAACTCTCAAAGGCGTGCCCAGCGGTATGTCCGAGGTTCAGGGCCTTGCGGATGCCCTGTTCTGTAGGATCTTCGGTCACGATGCGCTGCTTCACGGCTACACTCTTCTCCAGAAGCCTGGCTAGATTTCCTAAAGTTTCAAAGGATCCTAGGTTGTCAAGACTGAGATTCATCAGTTCTGCCCAGTGCGCCTCACTGTCGATCAGTCCGTGTTTCAGCATCTCGGCATAGCCCGAGAGGATGTTCTCTGTGTCGAGTGTCTTCAGGAACTGTGTGTCGAGGATCACCGTCTCAGCATTGTTGAACACCCCGATCTCGTTCTTCAGTCCCCTGAAGTTGATGCCCGTCTTTCCACCAACACTGGCATCCACCATAGAGAGTAGGGTGGTGGGTATGTTGATGTAGTTGATACCTCTTTTGAAGGTTGAGGCAGCAAAGCCCCCCAGGTCAGTCACCATCCCTCCACCTATATTAATTAATAAGGAGTGACGGGTGGCGCCTCCCTCACCGAGAGCCTCCCACACGTGCGAGAGTGAGTCGAGCGTCTTGTGGGTGTCTGTGGCCCCGATGGTGATGTGCTGAGCCCCCTTCAGGCAGTCGAAACCCTCCACCAGTGGCAGGCAGAGCTGTTGGGTTGTCTCATCTGTAAGGATGAAGATCCTGTCCTTCTCACACGTAGCGACTGCTGCGGTAAGCGCCTCTTCGAGGTTCTGGGACATCACGACTTTCTGAGGGTTCATTCGATGGTTATGGTTTATTCTTTTAAAAATCCGGATGCAAAGGTAATACTATTTTTTCAAAAAAAAGGAAAAATAGGAAAATTTTTCTGCCATTGTTTAAACTTTCCCGTCTTCCGGGGGTCTAATCAATTAAAACTAGCATTTTTGGAATGAGAAAAGTAATACTCTTAATGGTCGTCTTGTGTGTCTCACTGACGACCTTTGCACAACGGACAGTAACAGGAAAGGTTGTTGAACAGGATACCAACGAAGCCGTGATCCAGGCGACGGCGGCTTTGCTCACAGGTGAGAAGGTAGTAGCCAATGCCGTGACCAACACCTCTGGCGCATTCTCCATCAAGGCCCCCCGTGAGGGCAGTTACACCCTGAAGATTACGTATGTGGGTTTCAAGACCTACTCGAAGACGATCACCCTCAAGGACGGTAAGGACTACCGTGCTGGCACCATCACGCTCGAGCCCGATGCCATCATGCTGAAGGGCGCCACTGTGACTGCCCATGCCTCGAAGGTGACCCTCAAGGCCGACACCTTTATATATAATGCCAGTGCGTATCGCACCCCCGAGGGATCCGTCGTTGAGGAACTCGTGAAGCGCCTCCCTGGTGCTGAGGTGGGCGATGATGGAACCATCAAGATCAATGGCAAGGAAGTGAAGAAGATCCTCGTCGACGGTAAGGAGTTCATGACCGGTGATACGAAGACAGCTTTGCAGAACCTGCCTACGAATATCATCGAGCGCATCCGTTCCTACGACCAGCAGAGTGATCTCTCCCGTGTCTCAGGCATTCAGGATGGCGAGGAAGAAACCGTGCTCGACTTTGGCATCAAGAAAGGCATGAATCATGGTATCATGGCCAATGTCGACCTCGCAATTGGTACTGAGAAACGTTATGCAGGCCGAGGCATGGGAGCTGTGATGAAAGACAACCTGAAGGTGATGCTCTTCACACGAGCCAATAACGTCAACGATATGGGCTTCCCGGGTGGAGGTGGGGGAGGCCGCTGGGGCCAGCAGCGTCAGGGTCTGAATGCCACGAAGATGATCGGTGTCAACATCAACTATGAGAAGAAAGACCGTCTGAAGCTCGATGGTAGTGTGCGCTGGAACCACGCGGATGGTGATCAGCTCTCACGCGTGTCGAGTGAGACCATCTTTGGCACCTCAACCTCCACCTTTGGCAATAGCCTCACGCAGAACTACACCTGTTCTAACAACTGGAATGCCCAGATGCGTGTGGAGTGGATGCCCGATTCGATGACCAATATCCTCTTCCGACCGACCTTGCGTTTCAATACCAATGATGGAACCACGAAGGGCATGGATGCCACCTTCGATGACGATCCCTATAAGTCGGTCGACGCTCCCCTGGACCAGTTGGATCAGCTTGTCCAACTGGGCATCGTCAAGAACTCACGTACCCAGCAGAATGTCTCTTACAGCGATTCCAAGAATCTGGGTGGTATGCTCCAGTTCAATCGCCGCCTCAGTTCCACTGGCCGTAACCTGACCGTCCAACTCAATGGAAACTGGAGCGATGGCATGAGTCAGAGCATTGCCGACAGCTATCTGCGCTATTTCCAGCTCGAGAACGACTCGGTGCGGGCCATCAGCCGTTACAGTGAGACCCCCACCACCAACTGGGGCTATCGTGCCCGTCTGACCTACAGTGAACCCATCTTCCGTCAGGTCTACCTTCAGTTCAGCTACCAGTATGAGTATAAGTACAGCAAGAGCGACCGCGCCACCTACGACTTCAGCAACGCTGCCATTCCACAATCCACATTCCACATTCCACAATCAACCTGGACTCCCGACTACCGCTCCTGGGACAGCTACCTGCTTCCCTATCGCCCGATTGATCAATATCTCGACGATGACCTGAGCCGGTTCTCCGAATACAAAAACTATATACATACAGCCGAGGTCATGCTGCGCATCGTGCGTAAGGCCTTCACCTTCAACGCCGGTGTGCGCTTTGTGCCTCAGAAATCCCATTTCACGCAGGATTATCAAGGCCTGCACACTGATACTACACGAACTGTGTCGAACTTCGCACCGACCCTCGATTTCCGATGGAAGCGTAACGACGTCAGCCAGATGCGTATACAGTATAATGCCAACACGACACAGCCCTCGATGAGTGATCTGCTCGATATCACAGACGACAGTGACCCTATGAACATCCGTAAGGGTAATCCGGGACTGAAACCCTCTTTCACTCAGAACTTCCGTCTGTTCTACAACGACTACAAGCAGCGTTACCAGCGATCTATCGCCACTTGGTTAGGCTTCAACACCACGAGCAATGCCATCAGCAACAAGGTGACCCTCGACCCTGTGACAGGCGTTCGCACCACCCGTCCTGAGAATATCAATGGCAACTGGGGAGCTTGGGGAGGTTTCGTGTTCAACACCGCTATCGACACGGCAGGCTACTTCAATGTCAACACGATCACGAACCTGAACTACCAGCACATGGTAGGTTTTGTCAGCCTCGATGAGATGTTGGACTCCGACAAGAGTGTCACGAAGTCCGTCACCATCAACCAGCGCTTGGCTGCCAGCTATCGTAACGAGTGGTTCGAGTTCGAGCTCAATGGCTCACTGCGCTATACCCATTCACGTAATGACCTCCAGTCGAGCAATAACCTCGACACCTGGCAGTTCTCTTATGGTGCTATGCTGGGCATCACCGCCCCCTGGGGCACGGCCCTCACCACGAATATCAATATGCAGAGTCGCCGGGGCTATAACGATACGTCGATGAACACGAACGAGCTCATCTGGAACGCCCAGGTATCGCAGAGCTTCCTCAAGGGCAAGCCCCTCACCGTCATGCTGCAGATCTACGATATCCTCCGTCAGCAGTCCACCTTCAGCCGTTCAGTGACGGCCATGGGTCGCACCGATACCGAGTATAACTCCATCAACAGCTATGCCATGCTCCACGTGATCTACCGTCTGAATCTCTTTGGTGGCAAGCACGCCCAGCAACGCGGCCCCGGTGGCCCTGGTGGTCCCGGCTTCGGTGGCTTCGGCCGTGGTGGCAACCGCCCCGGCAACCCCCGCCCCGGCGGCTTCGGTGGCCCCCGCAGATTCTAAATTGAGCGCGCCCGGCTGGGTGCGCTCAATTATTTTTCGTAAATTTGCTACTGTGTATTATTAATCAAATCTATTAGCACTATGCAACATTTACGAATGAGAAAAAATCTTGAAAGAACCCTTTCAGATTTTATGGGCGAGACAATCCTTCGCCAGTTATCCCTCCACCAAGTACGCACAGCCGAGACCTATGCCACCACGCTGCGCAGTTTCATGCGCTTCCGCCAGGGCTGCGACTGTCTGTTGACCGACCTCACGTCAGAGCTTGTCCAGCGCTACGAAGCCTGGCTCTACGCCTCTGGCGTTGTTCCTAACACCGCCTCCTTCTACCTGAAGCGCCTCCGCGCCGTCTACAACAAGGCCGTGGCCCAGGGACTGGTGGTCCAACAGTATCCCTTCACTC
This sequence comes from Prevotella sp., assembly GCA_016286575.1. Lineage (GTDB taxonomy): Bacteria > Bacteroidota > Bacteroidia > Bacteroidales > Bacteroidaceae > Prevotella. The sequence continues at coordinate 289 of JAEETB010000125.1, read as the reverse complement.
AGGTCTACACCAGTAAGGCAAAGACCGTTAAGCGCGCGATAGGTAAGAATCTACTGCGAAAAATCGCGACACTCGATCTTTCTGCCAATTCTTCTATGTCTTTTGCACGCGACCTGTTCCTCTTCAGTTACTACACCCGAGGCATGTCTTTTATCGACATGACCTACCTGCGGAAGACCGATCTGCGCGATGGCGTCCTGACCTATTGCCGTCATAAGACGGGGCAGATCCTCTCCATCCGTTGGGAGCCCTGTATGCAGCAGCTCCTCGACCGTTTAGGCACAGGTGG
>JAEETB010000124.1 GCA_016286575.1 Prevotella sp. | reverse complement strand
TTCGAGGGTTTTGCTGAAGGCAAGAGTCGCGACAGCATCGCCCATCTGATGGACATCAGACCTGACATCGCCCATGTGATTGATACGAAAGATCAGGCGGAAGAAATAAGAGACGTTACGCCAGAGGCCATAGAGGTTGGATCAGTCATCCTGATCCGTCCAGGCGAGAAGGTGCCACTCGATGGCGTGATCATCGAGGGGAGCACCTCGCTGAACACGGTGGCACTCACAGGTGAGACCATGCCACGCGAGGTAGCTGAGGACGACGAGGTCATCTCAGGTTGTGTCAACCTCTCAGGTGTCATCAAGGTGCGTGTCACCAAGACTTTTGGAGAGAGTACCGTTTCGAAGATCCTGAATCTCGTGGAGAACGCCAGCGAGCACAAGTCGAAGAGCGAAGCCTTCATCACCCGCTTTGCCCGCATCTACACCCCAGTGGTGGTTGTAGCAGCCATCGCTCTGGCCATCATCCCCACCCTCTTAGGCGGGTCGTTCGCCACATGGCTCTATCGTGCCCTCATGTTCCTCGTGGTCAGCTGTCCTTGTGCACTGGTCATCAGCGTGCCCCTCACCTTCTTCGGAGGCATCGGAGGCGCCTCGCGCAAGGGTATTCTCATCAAGGGTTCCAACTATATGGACATCCTCGCAAAGGTGGGCACAGTGGTCTTCGACAAGACAGGCACCCTGACCCACGGACAATTTGCCGTAGAGGCTGTACACCCCGAGCGTTACAGTGAGCACCACCTGCTGCACCTCGCAGCCCATGTAGAGCATTTCTCCACCCACCCCATCGGTGCTGCGCTACGCGATGCCTTCCCAGAAGAAGCTACAGATGGGTGTCTGGTCAGCGATGTGGAGGAGATTGCAGGTCACGGTATCCGTGCCAAGGTGGGCGACAACATCGTCTGTGTAGGTAATCCGAAGATGATGGATGCCATCGGAGCCATGTGGCATGACTGCCATCATGTGGGTACCATCATACATGTAGCCATCGACGGGGAATATGCAGGACACATCGTCATCAACGACAAGGTCAAGGACGACAGTGCCAATGCCATCGCCCAACTCAAGCAACTGGGTGTCGAGAAAGCAGTCATGCTGACAGGTGACCGTGAAGAAGTAGGGCGTCACGTGGCTCAGCAACTTGCCCTCGACGAATATCATGCAGAACTGTTGCCTGCTGATAAAGTTAAATTTATTGACGATTTACAGATTTACGATTTACGATTGAACACCTCCGAGCGCAGCCAAATCGTAAATCGAAAATTCGCAAATCGTAAATCCATTGCTTTCGTGGGTGACGGCATCAACGATGCCCCTGTATTGGCACGTGCTGACGTTGGCATCGCGATGGGAGGACTGGGCAGCGATGCAGCCATCGAGGCTGCTGACGTGGTACTGATGGATGACCAACCCTCGAAAGTGGCTACGGCTATCCGCATCGCCCGTAACACTATCGCCATTGCAAGGCAAAACGTCGTTTTCGCCATCGTCGTCAAGGTGGCAGTACTCTTGCTCGCCTCCATTGGCATCGCCACAATGTGGTTAGCAGTCTTCGCTGACGTGGGCGTTACCGTCTTAGCTGTCCTGAATGCCATGAGAGCCCTACGCACCGCGTAGAGCTCTCATTTCCTTATACAGACGATCGCAACTTACTTCTTTGCGCTCGTTTCTCGGATCACCAATTTCTGAGGGACGATCTTCTTGCAGATCTTAGAGTCGCCATTGATACTCTTCAGCAGGAGCTTACACGACTGCACACCCATCTCGAAAGACTGGTCTTCGATCGCTGACATCTTTGGTGTCACGTACTTCGCATGTACATCGTCAGTAAAGCCTATCAGCGCGACGTCCTTGGGAATATCCAGCCCCTTCTGCTTGATAGCCGTGAAGGCAGCAAAGGTGATGATATCGTTGAAGGCCAGGATAGCGTCAGGGCGGTTCTCCATCTCCAACAGTTTTGTGGTAGCCTCTAAGGCCCAGTCGTAGTCAATCTTCTCGCATACCACCAGCTCACGCTCAATGGGGACACGGTTCTCCCTCAGTGCTTCAAGATAACCATGTTTACGACGTTTCACCATATCCAAATGGTTAGGGCCTCCAATAAAGGCGATACGTCGACTGCCTGTGTCGAGCAGGTGCTGTGTCGCTTCCTGAGCTGCCTCGTCGCCATTAGCCATCACACAAGAGAATTTGTCCGAAAGACAAGTTCGTCCGAAAAAAACCAAGGGGATACCCATGCTTGAGATTTCCTCAAAGTGACTATAGTCCGTGGTATCCTGCGCCAGACAGGCGATGATACCCTCTACGTGCAGACTGATGAAATTGTCAATGGCTTTGACCTCGGCATCACTATTCTCGTGGGTGTTAGCACTGATCACGGAATAGCCTTCCTTTTTCGCCTCCTGCTCAATACCATCGAGCACAGCCGAATAATAGTGCGTCACCAGATTGGGAACCACCACACCAATCACCCTCGGAGCCTCCTTACGCAGGCTCTGCGCAAATGGGTTAGGTCTGTAGTTCAGGCGTTTAGCCAGTTCCTTTACCTTAGCCTGCATCTCCAGTCCGATCTCGGGTGAGCTTCTCAGTGCGCGACTGACTGTTGCGATACTGACGCCCAATTCCTTGGCGAGATCTTTCAACGATGTTCTGCGTCTTTGATTTGCCATGAAAGTCGATCAATTAGTTAGACGCGGCAAAGATACGAATAATATTCGAAAATCGCAAACGTTTACGTTTATTTTTTCATATCAAACTATTGATTCTTTGTATTTTTCGCCGTACCTTTGCACCAGCTAAGCGAGAATGAGTAATGAATAGTTGATAATAAGTTAGTTAGAAATTTGAAAGCAAGACTGTCGTGATGACACTCTTGCTTTCTTTGTTTTTGTACGTTTAGAAGGTCATGCGGACCATCATGCGGAAGCCGTGCTTGTGGGCCGTGGGAAGCTCGTTGTAATTGAGACGGCGTACGTATTCGACATGGAGGAGTTTGAAGATATTATGGATACCAAGTGTCAACTCCATATAAGGACGCTTGGGATCGATAACATAGGAACCCTCAGGGAAATACATCAGAATAGGATTGCCGACATTGGAGGGATTCTCAGGATTGTTCTTGTCGGAGAGTTCACCCCAAAGTATGCGGAAACCTATCCACTCACGCCACTTGAGTTTCTTGAGCAAGGGAATGCGGTTGAAGATCTTTCCGTTCAAATCCCAGTTTACAACAGCACTGAGGAAACGGTCAGTGGGGAACTCCATATTGTTAATCGACTCGAAAGTATAGTCCTGTACTATATAAGAAAGGTTGGTCTCAGGCATGATAAGCAGCGGGAAGGGAACTTTCTCCCACTCGATGCCGCCCTTGATGAGCCAGTCCATCTTACCCCACGAACGAAGCCAGAAACGCTTGTAGATGCTGGCCTCAGTATAGTTGTAGCTATAGTCGCCACCCAAGAAATCCTTGAAACCGATCGTATGGCTTGCTGTAAACACAGGCGCATCAAGGTTGATGGGCACTCGACGCTGCTTGGTGTTGATGAACGTCTCGCCTGGGGCGAAGCGTAACTCTGCACGAAGTTCGGTGGTACGGAACTTACGGCTCAGAACAGGTTTGATAGGCTCCAGTGCTGTACTAGAGGCTGCTGCTGTCGTGCCTGGGGTAACAACAGGGGCATTATTCCTGTCAATCTCCTGCTGGCAGACGGGATGACTCCAGTTAGTCCAAAGCGTTTTATCAGGAGACTCTGACATGGGGATGAAATAGAGTTCACCAGCAGCCTCATTCTGTTCTGTCTTGAATTCGACAGTGGTTCGGAAGCCCCAATCCTCCTCACGCTGGAAAGTGATCGCCTGGCGGTTGTAGAACTTCATCTTGTCGACAGTGGTCCACTTCAGACTGGTGAACACATTATCCTTATCCGTATGGAGGAATTTATCTGATGGCGAGTCGATGTCATAGCTCGAACTGAAGGTGAGCGTACGCATGGGGAACTCACGTGGCAGATACTCTTTCTTATTGAAAGAATAGATCACATCGGCCTTATAATAATTCTTCTTGGCCCCCCATCCGCGAGCGATATAGCCTCGGAAGAAGAAGTTGGAATCGAGGTTGGCAGTGGTCTGGGCAGAGAGACGTGTACGGAAGCCATCGATGAAGTTCGAACTGAAAATCGTGTTTACAGGACCGATGTCGACCTTCGATGGATGATTCTTGGAGCCTGTCTCAACAAAGTTCTCGATGAGTGCCTTCAGTCCGAAGATGATGTACTTGAAGCCCTTGATCTGTTCGATGCCCTTGATAAAATTATCCATCGAGCTCTCGCTCTTCGTGAGTTCCACCTGTCGGTACTTCTTCCAGAAGTCATCGCCACGCATCATCGCGTTGACATCCTTCACCTCTTTCTTCTTACCCTTGAACAGCTGTCGCGGTAACTCATCGAAGGCAAAATCAGTCAGTCGCGTGTTACGGATAACAGCAAACTTATGGAGGAAGCTAGCAAACTTCACCTCAGTGAACATGTCATCGACAGTGAGGACCCACTCGCCATTGGGCAACTTCGTGAACTCCTGGACAATCTGCATGTTCTCGACAAAGTTCACGTCGCTCTTCTTGGGGATGGTCATGTCGCAACGCTTTACCTGCCAGCTGGAATCAGCGAGGATATAGAGGTCGCCACGGAAGCCGAAGTCCTGCTGGTTGTTAGGCAGGAAGTGCAGATGGAAGCACTTGTCGTTGTCAACCATCAGCGTATCTTCAATGTAATAGCGATAGAAGGAGATGGCTCCACTACCGATAGGCGAGGTAAAGGGATACTGCAGCATGCGGATCTGATCGTCGTAGATATTGACATCGGTGAAGACATCCTTCAGCACCGTGGTGAGGATATCACCCGTCTGAACGAGATCATTGACACCCGAAGAGTTCATACCCTTGACGATGACTTTCTCGTCGTGAGGTTTCTTACGATAGACCTTCTGCGAGACCGTCTCATCGACAGAGACAGGAAGGATGAGCTTGTTGTTGTAAGGACAGGTCTCCACCTGGTCGATAAGCCACTGCTTCTTCTTATACTTGGGGCTATCCAGGACCTCTGGAGTAATATCATTGACTGCAAGCGTCAGTTTCTGATATTTGTTATACTGATAGAAGTCGTGGTTGTCGAGATCAGTCTGCTTCTTGGCAGCTATCACTTTCTTCATCATCTCTACAGCAGGATTGTTCTTACGGCTGTAACGCCCACGCTTGGCCTTCACGGTGACCTCCTTCAGTAGCGTGTTATCGGGCTTGAGCTTGATGTTGTATGTATCCTTTACACCATGATTCACCATCACAGTTGTGGTAACGTAACCCACGGCACTGAAGGAAAGCATCCAGCCCTGATGGCGGGCGATGGAGTAATGGCCTTCGATATTAGAGACGATACCAAGGTTATGCCCCTTGTACTGCACAGAGGCAAAGGGGATCGCCTCACCCGTCTGGGCGTCAGTAATGGCACCAGTAAGCATCTGCTGGGCAGAAGCTGTGAGAAGTGAGAAATGTAAAGTGAAAAGTATGAACAGGATTCTTATTCTGACATTCATAATAATTCTGTTAAGTTTGTAATGATACGGTCAGGGGCAGACTCGTCGACGGGGTCGGAGGTCCAACCTTCGCCCTTGAACCACACGGTGTGACACCCTGCCTGATGGGCTGGGATAATATCCTTGTCGATACTATCGCCCACGACGACGACCTCAGAAGGGGCAAAGTCCAAAGCCTCAACACCAAGTGTAAAGATACGAGGATCAGGCTTACGGATGCCCACCACAGCCGACTCGACTATCTGTTGGAAGATGCCATCGAGCGAGAACTCGCGAAGTACGGTAGCAATATTGCCATAGAAATTGCTGACAAGTACCATAGGGAAGCGCTCGTGCAGTTGGAGCAGGACATTACGACTGCGGGTGGTCTCTTCGCATGTACGGCTATAGAGGTCATCAAGGAGCTGCTCACCATACTTCAATCGAGTTACCTCCGGACATCTCGACTCGATAAATTCAAGCTGAAGCCTGATCTTCTGTTCGAGCGTCTGACGGAAGGTAAAATCGGGCTGGATGATGGGATTGCGCCCCAAAGTGCGCTCACCATGGACATAGGCTTCGCGGAAAAGAGCCTCGTCGACGGGTACACCTACATGCTCATAAGCATGCCAAATGACCTTGCCCCAGTGGTTACCGCCTGTATCGAGCGTACCACCATAATCGAAGATATACCCCTTGACCATCTACAGTTGTTTGTCGAGATCAGCACAAAGGCGCTCATGGGTATGGCGCATATACATATACATAGCCTGGAAGACTGTCAAGTCAAACAGGGGATAAAGCCAGGGAATATCGCACAAGCAAGCCACATAGATCGTGATGGCACGGGCATTGAAAGTCAGAAGATTGGTATACTTCATCAGCGGACGACTGCCTGTGAGCAATTGCTGGCGGATGTCTTCAAGATGAGCTGAAGGCTGTTTCGACATTTCTTTCCAACGCGCAAAGAACTTCTGGAAATTAGGCGTCTGCTTCTCCTGATTCTTGCAGTAGTTGGCATAATTATAATAGAAGGTACGTCCAAGCAGGTCGTTCTTAGGCAGGCCCTCGTAGATGGCACGCTGCTGCTTGTAGTTGTCGAGTTCACTGCCATCTTTACCTAAGAGGAAGAACAGGTGGATCTGACGATAGTAGTCAGCAAGCGTACTCTGAGGTGAGTGGATGATAAAGCCAGCAAAAGCACAAAAGAGGAATGCCCAGAAGCTCCACTGGATATCAGTTCCTGGGATATTCTGATTCCACAGACGGAACACGATGGCGAGGTAGATGCAGAAGAACCACACATCACCTGCAAAGCCGTCGAGCATACGTCCGATGAGTGTCTTCTTACCCGTAATACGCGCCATCTGACCATCGGTAGAGTCGCAGAAGTTAGCCAGCATCAGCAGGGCTACACCATACAGATTATGTTCCAGATCGGAGTAATGGAACATCCAACCTGCTCCCATACCAAGGAAAATAGAGACGATGGTAATAACATTCGGGTGAATGTCGAACTTATTCCATAACAAAGCAAAAGCCAAACCAATAGGACGCGTGAAGTGTACATCGAGCCACTCCTCAGTGTCCTCAGACTTAAATGATAACTTGAGTAATTCCTTAAATGTTGCCATATCTTAATAAATATCTTAATTCTTAATGAGTGATGCTATAGCCTCAGCAGCCTCCTCGCGACAGCGCGAGAAACTGGGCCAGTCGTTGAAATCGATCAAGCAGAATGTGCCATCGCTGCGTACGATGCAATCGCCGCCATAGACCTCAATGCCCACAGCCTCTGCCAGACGTTCTGCCTCAGCCTGCATGGCTGACGCCTCAAAAGCATAATGACGGGCTAGGCCGTTGCGGGCTTCGTCGCTGAACTTCGTATCACCATCGTCCGTAGGATAGTAATAACGGAAAAAGCCAGTGCCACGAACCCCATAGAACTTCACGAGGTCGCCCACCACATGGGCGCTGATGGTATAGCTGCTGATGCCTCGCTGCTCCATCGCACGAATCTTATCTGCCAGTTGGGTCTTGTCAACAGCAAACTGCACATCACCTTCCGACTGTGCTGCAGCATCGCCACGTTTCAGCCAATAGCCATCAGGGCCTTCTGCAGGAGGAACAGGTGTACCCACCTGCGCCATAATGGCAGCCAAACGACAACGGGCACAGTTCTCAATACCCACAGGCGCATTGATAATGCGACAACCACTGAGGTTCTTGAGTGCCTGCTGGGTCTCAGGCAGTCTTCCCATCGTAAAGATGACATCTGCATTAACAATAGCTTGCAGACTATCCTCGCTGACGACAGACACCTCGTGCCTCTGAACGCTCAAGCGAGCAGCTACAGCCTCGAGGATAGCGAAATCCTTCTCCACCGAATTAGGGGAGAACTGCGGAGCCCGTTGTATCATCAGCACTTTCATTTCGTCAGTTTAATTGTATTGATTCAGCAGAAATTCCTCGGCCTTCCCAATATCAGAGGCATGATCGATATCGAGTACCTTAGAAAAGGGAAAAGCCTGGAGACGCAGACCATCTCGCACAAGGGCACGCTGGAAATTCCGCATACGACTCTCCCCACGCTCTATGCAGCGATTAAGCGTATCGATGGAGGCTGGTGTCAATCCGTAGATGCCACCACTGATATATTTGGGAGCATCACAACTGTCGAGAAAACCTGTGATATGCAGCGCATCATTAGTTGACACGTAGAGAGGCTTCTCGTCGTCGATAAAGTCGGTGACCCCCATCAGACCATCTGCCTCACCATGAGAAATGAGAGAGTGGAAGGTCTTGACGTAATCTGCGAACTCAGGTTCGCGGAAGATTGTATCGACGGTAGTGAGAACAAAAGGCTCATCGCCAAGCCAACGACTAAGTTCCCACATGCTGTGCATGGAACTGGGAGTTGACTTGACGATGAACCTAAAAGGCACTTGGCCCTCGTCTTGTATCTGCTTCATACGAGCCTGTACGTCCGTCATCTGCTCGTTACAGATGGCAACGACTTCAGAGGCCCCGTTGTCTATAAAGACCCTCAGCAACCTGTCTATCAACTTTTCACCAGCAACCTCAACCAGAGGTTTGGGACTCTTGATTCCTTCCTGAGCGAGCCTGCTTCCTTCGCCCGCCGCTATGATAGCATATTTCATAACGGCTGCAAAGGTAGACAATATTTAGCAGATAGTGAAAACTTTTTAGATAAATTTATTTTTCTACATTCAATTTATGAAAGTCTATGTCGCCTGAACCGCTTTTTTGGTTGAAAAAATGTTCTACATTTCCACTCAGCTCAATTTCACCCGAGCCATGCAACTCGCATTCAACTTTCTTACACCCCTGCGCAAAATCAGCAGAAATGTCGCCAGAGCCTTTCA
>JAEETB010000123.1 GCA_016286575.1 Prevotella sp. | reverse complement strand
ACACAAGAGTCGTTGGTCTGTCCGGCCTGTACCCATTCATCCCAAAGTACGTCAGGACGCACACCATGAGGACCGTCATCCGTCCAAAGGTCAGGGAAGCCGAGACGCTTCACACCAGGGCTCGAGAACTTCGACTGTGCGTGGATCACGGCAATCTTCTCGTCAAGGGTCATACGGCTCAGGGCATCGTCGATACGCTGCTCTACAGGTTTGCTCTCATCGAGATAAACGGGCAAGTTTTGAGCCCCTGCTGATACGGAAATGCTGAAAAGGAAGGCAGACAATAGTATTTGTTTCATAACTTATGACTTTATTATAAGAGTACTTATTTCAACCCCATACTCTGGATGTAGTCCGTCTGAGGGGTACAGTTTTCAAAGCGGCTGTTCTCAGCAAACTGCTGGAGCAGCTGACGGAACAGAGATTGATCGGGACGGGCTTCGCGCCATTCCTGATAAGTGTTTCGTGAAGTCTCAGAATATTTCACAACGATGCTGTCCCATCCCTCAGGACGCTGGATGCCCATCATACAGGAGTTGTCAACCTTCTTATAGGGCCAGAAGGTATAGCCGATATTGACATCTTTCAGCACCTTGACGAAATCGCTCTGCCACTCCATCGTGTTATGTCCGAACTCGCCCATATACATGGGACGATTGATGGAGTCGCGGAAATTGATGTAATGAGTGATTGCCTCCTTGGTGGCTGGTCCGCCATAACGATGACAAGTGTACATCAACTTGTCGTCGTAGCTGGCATCGTCGAGCATCCAGAAGAAACTGTTCCAATGGGCACCACCCAAAAGGATGATATGGTTTTGATCGACCTCACGGATGCTCTTCACGCAACGTTTATAGAGGGGCTGCAACATCTGGTAGAGCGAATCCTTGTTCTCGAAATAATGGGCAATGGGCTCGTTCATCAGTTCGTAGCCGAGAATGGTTGTCTCGTTCTTATAGCGATCAGCTATCTCACGCCATATCTGACAGAACAGCTGTTGTGAGGATTCACTCTCATAGATCCAGGGATAGCCGTAGCTATCGTCGATATTATCACCAGTCTGTCCACCTGGGCAGTCGTGCATATCGAGAATGAGATAAAGATTGTTGGCGCGACACCAGCTGACAACGCTATCAATGCGCTCATAACCGTCTTTCGCACCTGTCTGCCCCATATAGTCCTCATCAGTAAAGAGCTTATAATTGAAAGGCAGACGGATGGTGTTTGTTCCCTGAGAAGCAATAAAATCGATATCTGCGCGAGTGACATAGTTATCCTTGAACAGTCGCCAGAACTCGGCTGTAGCCTCAGAACCCACTGCTTCCTTGAAGAGCAGGTCAATCATCCAAGCCGAGTTCGTGCGACCAAAGCCGAACATGTAGCCCTCGGGGTTCAGCCAGTTGCCGAGGTTCGTTCCCTGAATAAACAACTTTTCACCATTAGGCTGAATAAGGTCAGCACCTTTTAGGGTGACAAATCCTGAAGGCGCCTGCTCGGAGCTGCCAGTACAGGCTGCCAACAGGAGTATAGTTAAGGATAAAATGTAATTCCTCATCGATGTAAGAATATTTTATGATTGTGAATATAGGCACCACGCTGTACGGGCTTGGAGATCAGTCGTCCACTTAAATCATAATAGTTGTCATCAGCTTTTGCGGCAGCATCGGCAACAAGCGGAAGTGTGCTGAGGCCTGTAGAACCTGACTTCTGATACACTCGGACATAATCCACCAGCATCTCTGCAGGCAACGCACTCTCATCGACACCCTTTGCGCCACCCCAGTCGCCACCCCAGGCAAGATTGAGGATGATGTAGAACGGATCGTCATAGGGCCAGTCATCACGACCCAAGCCACGATTAGCATACTCGAGTTGCAAACGGCCATCGACATAGGTGGTGATTTTATCTGCCGTCCACTCGATGCCATAGATGTGATAATCATCTTCTGCTCCTTCGCAAAGCATCTCGTGGGTTACCTGAGTGCCGTTTGAATGAACGTGGGCAGTGGCATGAAGGCTCGACGATACGTAGTTGGGGTGATAACCCACTTCCTCCATAATGTCAATCTCACCATCAGCCGGCCACGATCTGAAGTTTACAGGCATCATCCAGAAAGCAGGCCAGGTACCCTTTCCTTTCGGCAGTTTTATACGACCTTCGATGTAGCCGTAGGTCCAGCCTCTCTTGACTTTGGCATAGACACGACCAGAGAACACCTTATTGCCCTCCTTGATACAGCGAATAACGAGTGCACCATCCTTCACCTCAGTCACTAGGTTGCCCGCAGGGGTTTCGTGATTGACATAATACTGCAATTCATTATTCACCCAGCCCTTGCTCTTCATCTCGTGAGTCCAGTCGTCGCTGTTCAGCGTATTCCCACTATCAAACTCGTCGCTCCAGTCGAGCACGTAGCCTTCAGGCACGAAGCCTGAAGGCTCGTGAGTAGTCGTCAGGGGAGCACTCGTCTGAGCTACAACCTGAAGCATGACTGCCAAACACCCTGATGTGAGAAAAGACCTATACATCTGCAAGATACATACCGATAATCTTGACATGTGTACCAGCTGGTGTACCACCGAAGTCGAGGCAAAGGCGGAACTTTCCATCGAAGCCAGCACGATCCGTGAAGACGATAGCTGTAGGAACATTTGCTGCCACAGCGTGACGATCAGCAGAGAGGAATGTGTTGTCGTCGGCATCGTCCTGAGGCTTCACGGTAAGGCCAGGAACATTATTGTCAGCCAATACCACGATAGAGAAGTTGTACTTCTTGCCAGCGCTCAGTTTCACATTATCGAATGGGATATGTACCTGACCCTGCCACTGGTCGCCACCCATACCACTGGGGATAGTGAGCGAGAACTCGGCTGGAGAGTCGCCATCGTGCTCAGGATCTGCAATCTGACCCCATCCGCCATCGGCAAACCAGAAACGGAAATCGGCTCCGAAGGGCTGATCCTTCAGCAGGTTCTTGCTGTCGTTATAGTCGAACGGTGCGATATTGGCATCGTCGTGCTCTGTCAGGTAGGCACGTTTAATGGTAAACTCTGCGCCTACAGGTGCACCTGCAAAGTCGAGGGCAATCTTGAAGGGTCCGTCGAAACCAGCCTTGTTGCTCAGAGCAATCGTATTAAGACCTTCATGGAGAGGATACTGAGCATCAGTGAAGAAGGTGTTGTCATCGCCTTCCTTCTGAGGTTTGACAGTTGCCTTGATGCCTCCAACAGGACTGATAATCACGATAGAGAAATCATAGTTCTTACCAGCACTCAGAGTAGGACCGTTGTGCTCGATGTGAACCTGAGCCTGCCACTGGTCACCACCTGTGCCTGCAGGGATAGTAAAGTTGAGACCATCTGTCAGGTTTCCTTCGATATTGGGATTCAAGCCGCCTGACCAGTCAGAGGGTGAGAACCAATAATTATAATCGGGCTGCCAGCTCGCCAGCAGGTTGGTACCTGCCGTGAAGCCCATCCATCCCTCTGGCTCATCGCCAGCATCAGGATCCTTCCAGTTCTCTGCGATAGAGTAAGAAGCAGTTATCATCTGCTGATCGCAGGCAGAGAAGGCATAGAGCTGAGCGGTATAATCGCCCTTCTTCTTTACAATCTGAGTGATAGAGTTACCAGCAGCTGTCTCAATAAGCGACTTTCCGTCGAGGCTGATGTAATAGCGTACGCCACTCTGAGCCTGAGAACCGTTAGTAACAGTTACCACATTGTTCTGACCAGTCTCGTCGGCTTTGACATTAGCACTGATAGAGAGTGCCGAAACGTTGACGGGAGAACCGCCTAAGCTATGGTCATCGCTATCCACAGGGTTGCATGATGTAAGCCCAAAAGCGAACATGCCGGCTGCAATGACACTGAATAATATCTTTTTCATAATCATCTTGCTTTTTATCTGTTAATGGATTAATAACCGGGATTCTGCTTCAGTTCGAACTCAGTACCCTTAGTGGCATCGATTTCTGCCTGAGGAATGGCAACATACTTGTTGGTTTCCTTCCAGTCGCGAGAGGTATTCAAACCTGGGACGTTGTCAACGTGAAGCACATTGGTGATACCCCAGCGTACGATGTCATAGTAGCGGTGTCCCTCACCTACGAACTCCAGATGATTCTCCTTCTGGATATTCTCCAATGTCAGGGGTACACGGTGGTTCTGATCACGGAATGCACGATCGCGCACCTGATTCAGACAGTCTGCACCACTCACACCATCCACATCACCAGTGGTAAGTGTCAGCTCAGCATAGGCAAGCAGGGTCTCTGCATAACGGAAGATACGAAGGTTGTTTGACCAGTTCAGATCACCAGTACCTGTGGGCTTGTGATAACCTGTACGTGCACAGTACTTACCCAGCCACAGACCTGTATCCTGGAAGCGAAGCACGTAGCTGGCACCCCATACGGTGGTGTTCTTGTCACCTACGTTACCGCCTGTACCATCACCACGGAGGTCGCGGATTGATGCGTCACGGCGCTGGTCACCATTCTCAAACATATCGTATGCCTCTGGACGTACAGGACCGAATCCCCATCCGCCATCGTATCCTGCATCACCACCCAAGCTGTTGGGAGAGATGTATGAGGGCAGGTTGGTACCACCACTGTTCCATGCTGTACCCCAATCCTTAGAACCAGGTACGAGGTTAGCCTCAAAGATAGACTCAGGACCGAACTCACCAGCCTGGAGCCACATGCCTTCATAATCAGATACCAAAGAGAACTTACCACTCTTGATAATAGCAGCCAAGCCCTTAGCAACTTCCTGATACTTAGCCTGATCCTTCTGGTACATCACGGCACGAGCCTTCAGCATATAAGCAGCAGCGAGGCTGGCGCGACCATTATTAACACCATCATTGGTATTCATCTCAGCATCGGTGAAACTCTCGATAGAACCATCGATGTCCTTGATGATCTGTGCATAGACCTCATCGGGAGTCAGCTGGCGACAAACGTAAGGAGGTTCGAAAAGTGTCTCCTGGAAAGGTACTGCGCCAAAGCTGCGCCAAAGCATATAAAGATAGTAAGCGCGCAGGAAGAGTCCTTCGGCCTTATACTTCTTGATCAGAGCCACCTCAGCAGGATTGGTAGTAGTAGCTGTTTCTACCAGTCCGAGAGCACTGTTCACACGTGTGATACCTGAAGTGTAGATATTCCAAGTTCCGCTCAGGGTCAGGTTACCACTGGTATTGAACATGGATACAGCCAGGTTCATACCATTCATACCATCGTTGGCATCACCACCACCTTTCCAGAGGTCATCCGACTGGATGTCGCCAATGTATACTGATGACTCGTAAGAGCCGTTAGCGTATGAGTCAAACATCAGAATCTGATAAGCGGCAGCCAGACCGGAATTAATGTTCAGAGGGTCACCAGTTGCTCCAGAAGCACCCTTAGTGGTCGGCTCAGGCTCCAGGAAGTTGTCACTGCACGAAGTGAGCATCATGCCTGATGACAAGACCGCTACTGCGATATATAATTTAAGATTTTTCATTGTCGTATATTTTAATTGTGATTAGAATGTAACGTTTGCACCAACTGTGATAGTACGTGACTGTGGATAAATACCTTTATCGACACCGAGTGTGGTGTAGCCACCAGAGGCAAGTTCAGGATCGAAGCCTTCATAACCGGTAATGGTGAGGAGGTTCTCTGCACCAACATAGACGCGCAGACGCTGGATAGAAGCGAGGCGTGTGAGGTGCTGTGGAAGTGTGTAACCGATCTGAGCATTCTTCAGACGGAGGTAAGAACC
Source organism: Prevotella sp. (assembly GCA_016286575.1). Classification (GTDB taxonomy): domain Bacteria; phylum Bacteroidota; class Bacteroidia; order Bacteroidales; family Bacteroidaceae; genus Prevotella. The sequence goes on along the minus strand of JAEETB010000123.1, from coordinate 3,185 downwards.
ATTGTGGATATAGATATCCGATGATTTCCAGTTACCGTTAGGATTGGCTGATGTCATGCGAGGAATCGTGTTTGAAGTACCCTCGCCATGCCAGCGATCCATAATCCATGACGGGCGGTTCATGGCAGGAACGTCACCACGCTGTGCGAAGTCGAATACATCGTTACCGATGGTACCCTGCCAAGCCATACTCAGGTCGAAGCCCTTCCACTCTGCACCAAGAGAGAAACCGAAGGTCCAGTCTGGCATACCCTTACCGATCTTTGTACGGTCCTCATCAGTAATTCTACCGTCACCATTGAAGTCTACGAAACGTACGTCACCAGGCTGTGCAGAGGGTTGCATCTTCTCGCCCTGGGCGTTCACGTAGCTATCAACCTCCTGCTGGTTCTGGAAGAGGCCATTGGTCTTATAGCCATAGAAGTAAGGCCAAACCTCACCATTCTTGGCGTGTACATAATCACCTACACCAGATGCACCAGCACTCTCGTAGTTCTGCTCACCTGAAGCGTTACCCAGTTCAATCAGCTTGTTCTTTGCGTAAGAAGCATTAGCATTGAACCAATATGAGAAGTCCTTGATATTGTCTTTCCAGCCAATTTCGAACTCAAGACCCCAGTTCTCCATCGTTCCGAGGTTACCGTAAGGCTTAGACTGGCCGATATAGGTAGGAACGTTCAACTCGAAGAGCATATCGGTGGTCTTCTTGTAGTAGTAGTCGAAACCAAAGCTCAGACGGCTTCTGAAGAAACGCATATCAACACCGATGTCGGTCTGTGTCGAGGTCTCCCACTTGATGTCAGGATTAGCAGCACGGTCGGGTGATGTACCATAGACCATCTTACCAGCCTCAACACCAGGCTGTGTGGGATCTGGATTAACAGTGTAGCTGCCACCGAAATAGTAGTTCTGACCACCATTCATCAAGGCACGATAGGTGAAGTTAGGAATTGACTCATTACCATTTTGTCCCCAAGAGAAGCGGAGTTTCAGTACATCCCACCAGCTGGGCTTAGCTTTCTGCATGTATGGTTCATTCCAAATGTTCCATCCGAGAGAGAATGAAGGGAAGGTACCCCACTTGTGGTTAGGACCGAAGTGAGAAGAACCGTCACGACGCATGGTGAACTGCAGCATGTAGCGCTCATCAAAGTTGTAGTCGATACGACCGAAGTAAGAGGCCAGAGAAGTGTGGGTCACACCACCGTTACCACCCCATACAATAGACTCTGTCTCAGGAGCGATAGCTGAGTCGATATGTGCGTGGATAGGATTGTGGTCGAATAGCTGAGAGTCTCTGCCACCGAGGTTACGTGACTCATAACGTGAAGCCGACTGTCCCAAAACGATTGAGAGGTTATGAACATCAGCAAACGTCTTGTTGTAAGTGAAGTAGTTTTCAGTCTGCCAACGGAGTCCGCGGTTCATCTCACTCTGTACGTAGCTATTGTCAGTGTGAGTCATCGTGCCGAGGAAATCCTCGTAGCCATAGCCATCGTAGCCCCAGAAAGCGAGGTCTATTCCATAGCTGGTACGGAACTTCAGACCAGGAAGGATATCGAGTTCAGCGTAGAATGAACCTACGATCTTATCAGAATTGTTTTTGCCAGCATTGGGACGATTCAGCTGAGCCAACGGATTTGTGAGCTCCTGGAAACCTGCAGGGGGCAATGAGAATACGCGACCGTCCTTGGTAACTGCATTGGGATGTTCAGCCAGAATCTGAGCACCCTCTTCCTCTGTAGCATAAGGAGCAACCAGTGGAGAGAATGAAATGGCACTACCCAGGATTGAACCGTACTCAGAGTTGGTCTCAATTCCAGTTGATGTATCACGTGTATAACCAATGTTCACACCTACCTTCAACTTATTCAGGAAGTTGCGGCCTGTAGCCTCAAATACGGTGTAAGTAGAATTGGTACGTGCACTGAAACGCTCGTAGTTAGAGCGGCCATAGTTACCACCTACGATACCTTCCTGCTTGAAGTAACCTACAGAGAGGAAGTAGGTCATCTTATCATTACCACCGTTGATGCTCAGCTGATGCTGCTGTACAGGAGCGTTGTAGTTGAAGGTCTCATCCTGCCAGTCGGTATCAGGACCATTGTAGTTGTGGATGAAGTCGGCTGAATAGCGAGGTGCGTTGCCATCGTTCACCTGTGCCTCGTTCATAATCGTCATATACTCCTGAGCATTCAGCACAGCCTTCTTCTTCCAAGGATTCTGCCAGCCAAAGCTGAAGTCGTAGTTGACGTTGGTCTTACCTGACTTACCGCTCTTTGTAGTAACGAGTACAACACCGTTGGCAGCACGCGAACCGTAGATAGCTGCAGAAGCGGCGTCCTTCAGGATTTCAACAGACTCGATATCCGTCGGGTTCAGGTAGTTGATACCACCTCCTACTTGCATACCGTCCACAATGTAAAGGGGCTCAGAGCTGTTTACAGATCCAATACCACGAATACGGACCTTAGAATCTGAGTTTGGCTGACCAGAAGACTGTGTAATCTGTACACCGCTGACCTTACCTTTCAGGGCGTCCTCAATACGTGAGGGTCTCGTCAGGTTCAGGTCGTCACCATTCACTTTACTGATGGCTGCGGTAACAACACTCTTCTTCTGAACGCCATAACCGATTACAACCACATCCTGAAGAGTCTGAGCATCTTCCTTCAGTGAAATCGTCATACCGTTGCGGGCATTTACCTCGCGAGTGGTGTAACCGATATAACTAATAATAATAGGTGTACCCTCGTTCACCTTCAAAGCAAACTTACCATCAAAGTCAGTGATGGTTCCATTCTGAGGGTTACTCTTCTCTACGATCGACGCACCGATAATAGGTTCGCCCTGATCGTCAGTCACAGTGCCCTGAACTCCTGAGAAGTCTTGGGCCCAAGATGCCATTGACACCATGAGTGCCAACAACATCGTCATAAACCTGCTTTTTTTCATACGTTTTTGTTTTATTATTGTTAATTGAAAGTTAGAATTTACCCTTTCAAGGATTCTGGTGCAAAATTAGACAAAAAAGGCACCCAAAATTCGCAGATTAAATCAGAAAGTGGACGTTTTTGATTTTTCAAAACGTCCAACACGCTGTTTCTTAGACACTTAGTCTCACAGTGTCTCACAGAAAAAGTGGATGAAATATAGAGGTGTAAAAGTTACAATTGTAATACTTT
>JAEETB010000122.1 GCA_016286575.1 Prevotella sp. | reverse complement strand
TCTAGAATATTTACCTTGTATTCTATATCAGAGCCTTCTGGGGTATAATCAAACTCCATCACTGAGGTCGACACTGAGATACCACGCTGCTTCTCAATATCCATCCAGTCGGATGTGGCCGTCTTCTTGATCTTATTATTCTTGACAGCTCCAGCGACTTGTATCTGTCCACCAAAGAGAAGGAACTTCTCTGTCAGTGTGGTCTTACCCGCATCAGGATGCGAGATAATCGCAAATGTCCGTCTTCTTTCTATTTCTTGATTCATTCAAACTAACAATTATTCTATTCTTCACTTATTCAACTTATCAACACATTCTTTCAAACTCTCTTCCCAATAGGGAATATCGAGGTTATATGTTTGTTTGATCTTGGTTTTGTCGAGCACCGAGTAATGTGGGCGATTAGCTGGTGTAGGATACTCTGCCGTATGGAGGGGACGCACATGACAGGTAGTAATACCTGCAATCCTATGAATGGCTTTTGTGAAATCGTACCAAGAGATAACACCCTCATTTGAGAAGTGGTAGATACCAGGTACCACACCCTGATTAATTGCAGCGAACAAAGCTACAGCCAAATCACGGGCGTAGGTAGGTGTACCAATCTGATCGAAAATCACTCCCAGCTCAGGTTTCTCCTTACCCAGACGTATCATCGTCTTAACAAAATTGTTACCAAATGTGGAATAAAGCCATGCAGTACGGACGATCATCGTCCTGGAGCAAGCTTGTTGGGCAGCCCTCTCACCTTCGAGTTTAGTGGAGCCATAGACACTATTCGGACAAGTTGGTTCTTCCTCAGTATAAGGTGTATGATTAGTGCCATCGAACACGTAATCGGTAGAAACCTGAATCATCCAACCGCCACGCTTCTCTACTGCCGCAGCCAGATAGCCTGGTGCATCCGTATTCAACAAACGACAGAGTTTCTGATTGTCTTCTGCCTTATCAACAGCGGTATAGGCAGCACAGTTCACGATACCATCAATATGGTTTTCATCCACAAATCTATCGATGGCAGCAGCGTCGGTAATATCCAACTCTGCCACATCTGTATTAAAATAGGTATGTTGGGGATTAATCTCCTCCAACAACTGCATCTCATTTCCTAACTGGCCATTACAGCCTGTAATCAATATATTCATATCTTATTCAAACTTCAACCCCTCTTCTTTGTCTTTCTTATAATAGTCGGAAAGCATACCGATAAATGTAGTTATCTCCTTGACAGCATGTTGGGTGTCAGGCGAGATTTCTTTCTTCTGTAATCGTAAGAGCATGACGCCATAAAGGGAATTAAAACAGGTTTCAATCTCGTTTTCCTCTTTGTCGGCTCCACGGTTACGTAACTCTACAATGAAAGGCAATACCTTGTAATACTCCGTGTTGTAAAAAGGATATTTTGACGACTGCAGTAGTTGACTGTGCAGTTCAATAAGCATCTGCATGGTTACTTTATTAATCTGCAAATGCCCTTTTTCGCGACATCCTTCCTGATTCATCATGCGGATAAGATTACCATACCAGTCAATCTCCTCCTCTTTCTGTTCATCAGAATAATCAAAGCGCGAAATCCACTCGTCGCGAATTCTGCGAAGTGAGCAGTCAAAAGCACGTATCGTGTCTTCTATCTGCCACATATACAACAGATACTCGGCAATATTCTTTTTTCTCAGTTCCTGAGCAACAAACATATCTTTTTATCCTTTAAACTTTAAAAAAACCTCACAAGATTCGTGGTTGTTCCCAACAACATAATCACAGATCCAATAATCACAGCAACACCAATAATCTGATTGATGAGCTTAATACCATAATTATCAAACTTCGTACGGATCTTGTCCACAAGCCACGTCAATCCCCACCACCACAACAGCGCACCGCCCACGATGCTGGCAAAACCTACGATCATCTCGAAAGGATGGTTAGGCAGCACGAAGGCAAACTGGGCATACATGGCAAGGAACAGGAAAATAATCAGGGGATTGGAGAAGGTGACGAGGAAGGCCGTCCAAGCATTATACCAGATAGAGCCCTTCTGTTGACCTGACTGATGCATCTTCTTCGTGGGATCAGAACGGTAGGTGTAGATACCGAAACAGAGCAGCATGATACTTCCTGCTATCTGGAGGTAAAAACGATTCTGGTCGTTGGTAATGAAATCCATAACGAACGACATACCATAACCAGCAAAGGCAGCATAGATGATATCGCTGACAGCTGCCCCCATACCTGTTGCCAAACCGTACCAGCGTCCTTTGTTTAGCGTTCGCTGAACACAGAGGATACCGACAGGTCCCATCGGGGCAGAGGCAATCACACCTATCATCATCCCCTTGAAAATAAAATCCAATATATTTATTGGTACATGAAAAGGCATATTTTGATCTTTTTATTTCACTTTTAAACAGAGCATCGTCATATCGTCGTTGGGATCAGCACCATCACGGAATCTCTCAACTTCAGCCTTGAGAGTTTCCACCAGTTCCTCAGCGTTCTTGAAATGGGCATGATGGAGGAACTCCAGCATACGCTCATCACCAAACTGCTCTTGGTTGGGATTCTCGGCTTCGTTGAGACCATCAGTATAAACGAACAATGGCTTGCCCTTGATATTCTCAATTGATTCGCCTACATACTCAAGATCAGGCCACAGACCGATGGGGGCGTTGGATTCCATCTCGATGAACGAACCCAGTTTAACCTGATCATAGATGACAGGGGGATTATGGCCGGCATTACAGAAGTCAAGCCTCCCTGACTCGAGGTTAACGAGTCCCAGGAACATCGTGACAAACATACCACGCTCATTGTTCTCCGTTAGGGCATCGTTCATACGGGTAGCTATCTCTGCAGGCATCATCTTCTGAGCCGCAAGAGTACGGAAGAGACGAGTGGCCTGCGCCATAAACAACGAGGCAGGGACGCCCTTACCCGAGACGTCACCGACACAGAAATAGAGGTCATCACCAATCAGCAGATAACCATAGAGATCACCTCCCACTTCCTTAGCTGGTGTCATGGTGGCATATAGATCGAGCCCATCACGGTCTGGTGACACATTAGGCACCATCGACATCTGAATATCTCGGGCAATACGGAGTTCACTCTCGATACGCTCCTTTGCAGTAGTGGTCTCCTCCAACCGGTCGTAGGCTTTCTGCAGTTCTTCGTGGGCAGCAGCAAGTTTATGGGTTGAATTACGCTTGTGCAAGGTGTAGATAATGAAGAAGGTGAAGACGAGTATCATGGCGATAGCTGTCGCCATAAGCCGCTGCTTCGACATTTCTACCTGCTGACGGGCTATCTCCGTCTCCTTCCCCTGGGTGTCATAGATGGTGGCAAGTTCAGCCATCGCGCTGTTCTTCTGACCAGTGATGGCCTCGTCGAGATTCAAGAGAATACGACGGGCTGCCACACGGGCAGAGTCACCACGTCCGGCCTCTGCATTCGCCAGATATTTAGGCAACATGTAAAGCTGGATATTGTCGAGCGACATCCCCAGACCCGCATCGGCCATCATTTTATCAAGACAACGGTAGTTGTCAGCTGCTTCCTGATAACGACTGGCTGCCACAAGATAGTCGTTGGCATTAATTCTTCCTGCATCTGTCTTGGAATAGTCCGTTTTAAGGAAAGCCTCATAAGCCTTTGACGCTTCATTGGACTTTCCGAGTCCCTGCTGAGCTACAGCACGCATAATCTCTATGCGACCTTGATACTCGTCGAAATATTCCACACGGGCATCTGATCTTGTACGATAATTATTAAGCAGCATCTCCGTACGATCAATCCAATAGATCGATTCTTCGTAACGACGCGTGTTGATATATGCCATACTGGTATAAACAGTGCCAACCACAGCCTCCTGGAATCCGCGGCTGGTGGTATCACTCTGCCAACGGTTGGCATAATGTTCACGTGCCCTTAGGAAACTCTCATTGGCTTCTTTATCCTGTCCGAGGTTTAGCTGACAACAGCCGATATTGTTTAGCATGATGGCATAATCGATGTCAGAACCGATTCCCGACTCGTCCATCTTCTTCACTGCAGGAATGGCCACACGGAGAGAACCTTCGTAGTCGCCCTTGATGAGCAATAGTTCTGAAAGCCGACGTGCACATTTGTTGTAACTCTGCTGGTCGGTCTGATTCTCGACCTTACACTCCATTGCTTTACGATAACAGACCTCAGCCATGTTATAATGTCCCTGACGATAATAGGAAGTGCCTCGCCAACGGTTGGCATCAAGAGGTGAGAGGTCGCCTACCATCTCAAAGCTGTCAGTGACGGCTCGTAGATAGTCGTAGTCTTTGCCCGTGCCGATATCGAATAATATGCTGTCAGCCTTACTGGCCCTAAGTTCCCTATGCTTTTTTGTCGCGTTGCCACACGACAAGAAGAGCACAGCGAACATTATCGCCAGAGCACTGATAAAAAGTCGGAACTGATTCGTCATACACCTTATAACATAAATATGGGGCAAAGTTACGACATTTTTCCGACCCCACCAAACGTTGCACCCTATTTTTTGGAAAAATGTAAGTTGAGATGGTTAATTTCCGTAAAAACGACGGCCAATTGAAAGTTTTTTCCTATCTTTGTAGCTTGAAAGCGAATTATATATAATAAAACAATAAAACTATAAGTTATGGAACAGCAAAATCCAACAATCAAGCCATATGTAATCGGCTTGGACTTAGGAGGAACAAACTCTGTATTCGGCATCGTAGATGCCCGTGGTGAAATCAAGGCAACAACGGCCATCAAGACGGGAGGCTACGAAAAGGTAGAAGACTATGTTGATGCATGTGTAGAGGCCCTACAGGTTATTATCGACCAAGTAGGCGGTATTGAGAAGATCAAGGCTATGGGTATTGGTGCACCAAATGGTAACTATTATAATGGAACCATCGAATTTGCCCCAAACCTTCCTTGGGCTCACGACGGCGTTGTACCCCTGGCCAAGTTATTCAGTGAGCGTCTGAACAATATCCCCGTGGCTCTGACCAACGATGCCAACGCTGCAGCTATCGGTGAGATGGTATACGGTGTGGCTCGTGGTATGAAGAATTTCATTGTGATTACCTTAGGAACAGGCGTCGGCTCAGGCATCGTGGTGAATGGTCAGCTGCTTTACGGCCATGATGGTTTTGCAGGAGAGTTAGGTCATGTCACAATGGTTCGTGGTGAGGAAGGTCGTGTGTGCGGTTGTGGTCGCAAGGGCTGCCTCGAGTGCTACTGTTCAGCCACAGGTGTGGCCCGTACAGCCCGTGAGCTGTTGGCCAAGACAGAGCGTCCAAGTCTGCTCCGTGAGATCGATCCCGAGAAGATTACTTCCCTCGACGTATCGATCGCCGCTGGCAAGGGCGACGAGTTGGCAAAAGAGATCTATGAGTTCACTGGCAAGATGCTGGGTGAGGCCTGTGCCGACTTTGCTGCTTTCTCATCACCAGAAGCTTTTATCTTCTTCGGAGGTATGGTAAAGGCTGGCGAACTGATCATGAAGCCCATCCGTGAAGCTTATAATGCTCACGTACTGAAGATTTTCAAGGGCAAAGCCCAGTTCCTCGTCAGTGGACTCGACGGTGCCAGCGCAGCCGTTCTTGGCGCTTCGGCCATTGGTTGGGAAATTCAGTAAGAATCAGACAAAGAATATTACTCCAAGCCGTCAATTCCCAAATTGGCGGCTTTTCTGTATGCCAATCCCGTCACAACACTACAAAGATCACCATTCTGATTCGTGATCCGGACATCGACATACGGAATCTTATGATGATTGAACACCTCCACAGCTTCTGCGATGAGGGTATCTCCTACTTTGGCACTCTTCAGGAACACGATATTGTTCTCGATACCAAAGGTAAGTTGCTCACGACTATTCATCACAGCTGCCAATGCTATATCAGCCAAGGTAAAGTATACACCACCTTGACAGACACCACCAGCATTCAGATGATCTGGGGTTACAACCAACTCAGCCCGAGCATAGCCTTCGCGCACCTCTTTTAATATACAGCCTGTATTAGCTGCGAAACGGTCGCCTTGTGATAAAAAGTCTTTTAAAGTCATCGTTTACTAAGAATTTGTCGGCAAAAGTAAGCTTTTTCTTTCAATTTATCAAAAAAGTCGGCAAAAAATTTGCACGAAAGAAAAATAATATATACTTTTGCAGCCAGAACAAATTAGCTGTTTAAATTAGATGAAGAAATGTATGCTTAACATTTGGTGGTGGCAGAGCTCGAGATTAAATACGTCGCGAGACTGATAGCCATATTTGTTATCATACGCAAAATACAGAAGGCTCGTCGCGACAGCGGCGGGCCTTTTTTCGAAATAAGCAAAGTTGGAATACATGAACTAAATGAAATTAATATGAGCAATTATCAAGTAGACGAAAGAGGTTTTTATGGAGAGTTCGGAGGTGCCTACGTGCCAGAGATTCTCTACAAATGCGTCAGTGACCTGCAAGAAGCTTACCTGCCGATTATCGAGTCGGAAGAGTTTAAGCAGGAGTATCATGCACTGTTGAAGGATTATGTAGGCAGACCTTCACCTCTTTATTATGCCAAGAGGATGAGTGAGCGTTATGGTTGTCAACTGTATCTGAAGCGTGAGGACCTGAATCACACGGGAGCGCACAAGATCAACAACACCATCGGACAGATCCTGCTGGCAAAGAAGATGGGTAAGACGCGCATCATCGCTGAGACGGGTGCAGGACAGCACGGAGTAGCAACTGCAACAGTCTGCGCCCTGATGAACATGAAGTGCGAGGTATTCATGGGAGCTACTGACGTAGAGCGTCAGCACACCAACGTAGAGCGCATGAAAATGCTGGGAGCCGAGGTTCATCCTGTCCGTACAGGTAATATGACCCTTAGTGATGCCTGTAGCGAAGCTATCCGAGACTGGTGCTGTCATCCCAAGGACACCTTCTATATCGTAGGCTCGACGATGGGACCTCACCCCTACCCCGACCTCGTGGCACGCATGCAAAGCGTCATCTCCGAAGAAATCAAATGGCAGCTCGAAGAGAAAATCGGTCGAGATTACCCCGACTATCTCATCGCCTGTATCGGAGGAGGCAGCAACGCCGCTGGAACAATCTACCACTATATGAACGACATGCGTGTGAAAATCGTTCTGGCTGAGGCAGGCGGACATGGCTGGCAAACCAATCACACAGCTGCTACCATCCATAAGGGAACGACAGGCATCCTGCATGGAGCAAAAATGTTGGTCATGCAGGATGAGAATGGCCAGATCGAAGAAGCCTTCACCATCTCAGCAGGCCTTGACTATCCTGGTGTAGGACCTATGCATTGTAATATGGCGAAGCAGGGTCGCACACAGGTACTGAGTATCAACGACGACGAGGCCATCTATGGCGGCTACGAACTCACGCGCATGGAAGGTATCATCCCTGCCATCGAGAGCGCCCATGCCATCGCGACATTGTCGAAACTCACATTCAAGCCCGATGATGTGGTGGTGCTGACTGTTAGCGGCAGGGGTGACAAGGATGTGGAGACTTATCTGAACAACAAAGAAATGGCAAAAGAATATGGAAACTTTTAATTACACAACAACCAGCAAGACCATCCTCGCGGACCTATATACGCCCGTGGGCGTGTATATGCGACTGAGGGATCTGTATCCGCAAAGTGCACTCATGGAGAGCTCAGACTATCACGATGCCAACAACTCGCATTCGTTTATCGGCATCAATCCCATGGCCAGTGTTGCTATCGGACACGGGAAAGCCACCATCACCTTTCCTGATGGTCAGACGGAACATCATGACATTACCAAAGACTATCAGGCCGATCAGGCTATCCATTCACTGATTGACAGCATCAAAGTCAAGGGTCAGCACGCCAACTACTGTGGGCTCTATGGCTATACGAGTTTCAACGCCGTACGCTATTTCGAAAACATCAATGTGAAAGATGAGACGCAGGAGAAGAACGATGCACCTGACATGCTCTATATATTATATAAGGTAATCATCGTGTTCGACCATTTCAACAGTCAGTTGACACTGATCACATTGGGCGATGAACAGGAACTGGACAATATCATGCGCCAGATGAACAAATCGAACGTGCAGGCTTATGGCTTCCATCCTGTTGGCGATGTCACATCAACACTGACTGACGAAGCACATAAAGCCAACATCCGTAAAGGTATCCAGCACTGTCTCAGAGGCGATGTCTTCCAGATTGTTCTCTCACGACGATTCATTCAGAAATATGAAGGCGACGATTTCAAACTCTACAGGGCATTGAGAAGCATCAATCCCTCACCTTACCTGTTCTATTTCGACTTCGGAGGCTTCCGCATCTTCGGATCTTCGCCCGAAACACACTGTCGCATCGAAAACAGGAAAGCCTACATCGACCCGATAGCCGGAACCACGAAGAGAACTGGTGACGCTGAGGCCGACCGACGGGGAGCTGAATACCTCCGCAATGATCCGAAGGAGAATGCTGAACACGTGATGCTCGTCGACCTGGCACGTAATGACCTGTCGCGTAACTGTCACAACGTCAAGGTTGACTTCTACAAGGATCTGCAATACTATTCACATGTGATTCACCTTGTTTCAAGGGTCTCAGGAGAACTCGACGAACATGCCGATCCCATCAAGTCGTTTATTGATACCTTCCCAGCAGGAACCCTCTCTGGTGCACCCAAGGTAAGAGCCATGCAACTCATCTCCGAATACGAGCCCCACAATCGTGGTGCCTATGGTGGATGTATCGGCTATATCGGACTTGACGGTTCTCTCAACCAAGCCATTACCATCCGAACCTTCGTCAGCAGAAACGGCGAACTATGGTTCCAGGCTGGTGGCGGCATCGTTGCCAAGAGTAACGAGGAATACGAGCTACAGGAAGTGAACAACAAACTCGGTGCCCTGCGCAGAGCCATCCTCAAGGCAGAGAAAATGTAAGAATCGATAACGAATTAACACTATTT
>JAEETB010000121.1 GCA_016286575.1 Prevotella sp. | reverse complement strand
TCCAGGCTAACCCCAACTTCCCCGACAACCTGAAGAACAAGATACTCGCCGCCGCCTGGGTCCTGAGGTCACAAGAGCCCTACGTCGAGAAGACCCAGCCCAAGGTCGTCAAGAGCAAGAAACGCTAACTACACTAACAAAGAGAGAGAGGCATCCGTCAGGGTGCCTTTTCTGTTTTATATGCTCTCAATGACACAAAGGGGTCTGACCCCCTTGTGTCGTTTTTCAGACTTTCAGGAACTCGATTCGCCTGCGGTTATCCTTAGGCCTCACCGCGAAGTGCAGCCAACAGGTGGAGCCATGCTGCTCTAATAGCAATTCATCAAAGTCCTGCTTGGTATCATCAGCGATATCCAGCAGAATTGCCGCATAGCGAATCATCTGCTCTTTGCCCACGCAGCGGATATCCACTGCGCACCCCGTCAGATGATTGGAAGTATTCGAACCTCCCGCCAACTTATTGACGGCTGGGGATCGATACCCGGAATTAATAATGATCGGCTCATTCCACACACGTCGCAACTCCTCCAGCCAATTCTCACAGAGTCTTCTCAGATTCTCAATCACCACTCTCGAAGGGATATTCCCATCAGGGGTAACATGCTTCGTCTTTGTCAACTCCCCGAGCGAATAATGCTCGGAGAGTTTCATACTTTTATTCAATTCTACCTGTTCCATATTAAAATCATTAAATGTAAGGTGTAAGGTGTAAGGTGCTTAAAACATGGTACCGATCTTACGATACTTCACCTTGGTTTTACCATTAACCACGACCTTCTCTTCCTTCTCTATCAGGCGGTCTTTCTGGAAACGACTGATCTTTACCCAGACTGCCGACTCCGTCTGTAGATTGAAGCAACGCATCACGTCATCGGTAGTAAACTCATCTGGCAGACGATTAAAGCCTTCAACGGTCTTCTGGTTCCGACGCAGATTGACATTCGCATCGCGCAGCTTATTGTCAAAATAGGTCTCGGCCATCGCACCAAAGTAATGACGCTGGCAGGCGTACTGGATGTTCACGATCAACTCAGCGAGTCGCCAGTCTGTATCGTCCGTCTCGAACTCGCCATACCAGAAGTCACCATCCTGCTTCAGCTGATCCCAATGACGCATCACGATAAACGGTGCAGAGAAGTTCAGACCATGATAGGCACAGCGCTTCAGCAGCATCTCGTCGGCCTTGGATTCATTCTCCTTGGCGTCCATCATGCGGCGGGCCGTCCAGTCGTAGAGCTCATCGACAATCTTGTCGACGCTGAGCAAGCCCTTCATCTTGTCGAGCTTAAACGCCCAGGCTTTCAGGCGGCCATCGCTCTCAAAGTCCACCTTCGACTCGCGCTCCATCATCTCGAAATTCGTGGCTGGCAGGGGGATACAGGTCAAGCGGGTTGCCAGTCCAGATCCGAAATTCTGCTCGTTCACCATCTTCTTCAGGGCGATGGGTGTGCCAGTGTAGATGTAATTCCAAACCACGAAGAACTCCTGGAATATCGAATCGTTATTCGAATACGCCTGACCGTCCTCCTCGTTATGAAACGCTTTCAGCTGGAGACTCTGCTTGTCGATATACGCCCCACCCTTCTGCAGATTGAGCGTATTATCCAGCTCCGTGTCGAACGTCAGCATGTGCAGCTGCATCATCTCGCCATCGACTTCCTCTACACTGTTCACCATATCCTGAATGAACTGGGCATTAGAGGTTCGCGCTGGGTGAATTCTGACAACGACTTTGGGTTTCTTCGGCTTCTCCTTGTTGGCGCCCTTAGTCCTCATCTGCTCTCGATAGGCATTGATGGCATCCTTGCCCACCTTATCTGCATATACGATAGGAGCCGCCAACAGCTTATACAATCGAGTCGCAAAGCTCTTACCTGATGCAGGATCACCAATGATCAGCGTCGAGTTATTGAGTCGTCGCAGTTCCTCCGGACGATGATAAAAGCGATAGGTACACCTTGTCATCAAGGTCATCATCAGCCCACCAGCCACGAACAATGCCGCAGGATATTGATTTCTTTTCAGACCCTTGCAGATGTCCTGTAGAATAGGATAAACCTCGAACATCGCCTCTATCTGCTCACCCCAATCCCACAGCCATCTGGCCATGTCATCATCGGCTAACGCCGCCGGCGACGCTTTCGTGCCCTTCGTGATCTCCTGATACGTCTTACCAGTGAACCCTTGGATCGCTTCGAGCATAGCCTTTGATGGCAGAGAGCTTGCATACTTCTTCTCTTTCTGAGCGACGCAATCGGCAGCACTGTCAACAGTCTGCGAAACATTCTCGTTACGCTCGTCGATGATCTCCTGGACCCACGACTGCGCCTCGACAACCTTCTGGACTGTCTGTTTATCCCCGTCGAGCATAAGCAGCAGGTCAGTGGCCAGTTTGAGCGACTCCTTATGCCTGTTTGAGTCGTCTGCACAGGGCAGCTTGTCAGCATAGCGCTGATCAATAATACGCTGAACATCATAACCACACCACTTTATCGATACTGGCTCACCATCCACCTGGCCGACATTCCCAGCCCCTTCCACAGCTGCCTTGCTGGCCAAATTATCACTCTTAGTAGCACCACTATGATTAGCCCTATAGTCAGGCTCGTATTTTTTAGCAAATTCTTTGTTCTCATATGTAAATAATTCGTCGTTAATAAATAGAATATCCGATTCCTTGCAGATGAAGCTCATGCGGCTGGCATCCTTGCAACTTTCGTCAACCTTCACACCTAAGATCTTCGCCATCGAGTGTTGGTTATCGATAAGATTACCCTCTTTGGGGTCAGCCTTGAAGACCACCTTGAGCCCCTTACCACTTGGCGTAATGTAAACGAGCAATATACGTGACCATCCGTGTGATCCTTGCCAAGAATCAAAAACCGCCATAGGGTCGTCAATGTGATCAATGTCCATTACAACAAGACCTGAAAGACGAGTAGCCGCCTGCTTGCGCCAGGCACCCACGATTCCTTTCTTCGATTCCGTCTCATCGAAGGTAGCCTGGAAGATGAACGCAGGCAACCCACGTTTTAGCTTCTGATCCCCAGTCTCACGGAACTTGTCAATGGCTTCGTTCCATTTCGTTGCCCTGACGAGAGCCCAAAACTGGGCCTCGTCCACTGGCAACGTCGGATTAAAGAAATTCTTCTGATAACAAAATCCCATATTTTAGTTATTCCGTCGAAAAACTATACTTCATCCAGGATGTCATCGATGGTCTTTTCGCGAAACTCAGCGAGCTTCTCCCTGATCATTGCCGACATGGCGGCATCCAGTTCGCGAGCCATGACCTCTGTTATTCGAGGCACCCCTAACTCCTTCTTGACGGAGTTGAAGAACTTGATACGCTGAGGACTCTCCTTCAGCCATCCGTTCTCCAGCGCACAGATCAGTCGGTCCTTGGCGCGCTTCTTCGGGCATGTACGGTTGTACGCCTTAAAGGTTAATTTACCTGTGTCCTCATCCATATACAGGACACCTTCCACTCTCTTTCCCATGACGAGCTTCTGTAACAGCTCGATCGCATTCATGACGAATACATATTTCTTTTGCATTTTAATTAATTAATCGAAAAATCTCTTTGCCTCCCACTCGCGACGAAGCTCCAGTCCTCGAAGCTTCTTGCCACCAGCGTAGACCCATCGCTTGAACTCCTTCTTGATGGCGTTCTTGCTGCCCCCTTCTCGGATGACCTTCAGCAGGGTGGAACTCTTCAGTCGACCGATGCCCAGGTTAAAGGCGAACGATACTAGTGCGTCGAACTGCCCCTGTGTCTGGGCCACATTCAAATCCAGCACCTGTTGTTCCACCTCCCTGACATCATCCTTCAGCAGTTCCTTCGCCCAATACTTCGAGATACGGTCGCCCATCTGTACGTTCTTGGTGTGACCATAGCCGATTGTCGGTACGCCTGCACAATCCTCGTAAGCCTCCAAAGAGAGCCCCTCCATGACCATCAATTGAGTCATCAAATTTTCACTTACCTTCATAATAAAATCCTTTCTTTATCGAAATGTTAATACTAAATTTTAATTTTCTTGCGATCACCCAGTCCGGCATTCTCAAGCCCCTGACTCAGATGCCAGTCATCGCAGATGTCCTTACTGTCTACAGGTTGCTCTTTGAGCAAGCAGATACGTTCGCCAGTTTTACTGTGGTAGTCCTTAAACTGACACGAGGCACAGCAGATGTTGACCTCGATTCCAAATTTGTTTCTGAATGTCTTCATATCCAAACCTCCTTCTTATTCGATGGGCGCAAAAAGCCCGTATTTCTCGTAAAGTCTCATCAAATGCTTATGTGAAGGCAGCGTCACCATGTCATCGTCCACATACTCCACCATCTGATTGTAGTGTTGCTGAGCCACGGCGTTGTTCATCTTCAGGAGCTTGCCGGTCATTAGGTAGAGCAACAGTGCATAAATCATCATCGCCTTGTCGAGTGGATGGTAGAACTGCAGCAGACGGTTCATGGCCTTACGGTTATCCTTGCTAAGCCACTGGTAGAGCAGTGCCAGCATCATCTTGCCTGCCAATCCGAACTCCTCGTTCATCTCCACCTTGCTGATCTGATCCTCCCTGATGGGCTTCATGCCCTGAGTCAGTTGAGACATCACCTTTTTCTTCTCTGCGGCTGTCAGTGGATTCACTGATACAACCAAACTTCTTTTTGTTCCCTTCATAATTTTGTACATTCAATTAAATTAATACTTATGTTATTTTGTCTTTTGTCCTTTCGACAATGCAAAGGTAGGCATAAAAGAAACACGCCCCGGTCGATTCCGTATTATCGTATTTTTTCCGTATTTTTTTCGTAAAGTTCGTATTTACTTCGTATTTTTCCAGTGTGTTTTATGCTTCAAACTGCTGCATCAACACCTCCCAGAACGTATCGCAGAGAGCCACCATCGGATTGTAGTCCATTTCGTAGTAGGCTTCATCGAAACTGTCCGCATCAAACACCTTATTCATATTCTTAAAGATGTTGTCTGTCAGTTTCAGATTATCAGGCCACAATTCAGGAGTGGCATGAGAGGCGATGACCAGGAAGCCACATTGGCTCAGCCCATAGTCCAGCCTGTCTCTCATAACCAGATAGATACCAAGCCAGTGGTTCTTCTTCCTGAACAACTTTGGATAATTCCCAATCAAGGCCTTCAGTGCTTTCTGCAAAAGATGCTCTTTCTCTGGGGCTGTCATTTTCTGATACGTTTTCCTGTAGTGGTCCAGATGTCGCTGCCTGGTCATTGACTGCCCGTCATGATTCTCAGCATCCTGCTTAGGCACAGGAATCTTCTCTACCTGATAGTAAGCCCTGACCTCATTCACGAGATCGATATAATCGTTATAGCCATAGAT
Organism: Prevotella sp.; assembly: GCA_016286575.1. GTDB lineage: Bacteria > Bacteroidota > Bacteroidia > Bacteroidales > Bacteroidaceae > Prevotella. The sequence continues at coordinate 3,696 of JAEETB010000121.1, read as the reverse complement.
AAGTCCATGAGCCATCAACGACACCATATAATGCTCAGCCAGTGCATAGCTGCCTGCCCTCTTCGCCATAGCCACAAGGGCTGAGTCCTTAATCCTGACACCATCGTGCCAGACACAATCTTGTCTGTTTTTATAATCCATAATTTCCTCGATTTTGTGAGACGGGCTGAGGTAGTCGACTTTTCACCATGGTAACTCTCACTCAATCTCGGGTTTTACGATGCAAAGGTAAAATCCGATTATCCGATTGACAAAAAAAAGATTGTCCGATTCTCAATCGGATGAACAAAAACGTCTGAAACCCCGATAAACAAAGGGGAAAAGAAAAATAAAAAAATCCGATTGATTTTACAAGAATTAATCAATCGGATAGTTACAATCGGAAAATGTCCGTTATTCAGAAATTGTGTCAGCCTCGAGCCACTCTGAAAAGCCCTGTTTTTTGCCCTGTCCCATATACTTCGCCAGCGTCGCTGTATTCTCGCCCTCGATGTCGAGCAACTTAGCTATCTGATTATAGCTGCCTTTGATGATGCCAGCATCCTTCAGAACACCTATCACCATGCACTTCAGCTGCAGACGCTTGTCCTTCACAGCCCAGTCGTGCGCTATCTGCTCACCCCACTGCGAGGACATCAGCTTGTCGATAGCACCGTCGGTCCATTTCACACCATACTTCTTTTCGTCGACCACGAGCAGACTGAACCATTCTTCCCTCAGCAACAGCTTCAGATGCTTGGTTGGGGCAAAGTAATTCAGATCTTCAGTCCCGTCGTCCTGACGATTTGCGGCTTCGGCCTGCTCGTTCATGATCTTCTGCATCTCAGCCTGAGCCAGTTCTATCTTCTTGAGGTACTTCAGGAACTCGTTGCGAAGCGAACTCATATTGGGCGCGTCTTTCTCCCTGTAGAAGAAATGACCCAAGTGATAAGCATTGGGCACGAAGAACCCATCCTTATAATCGAAGAACCTCCTGAAAACAGCATATAGCTTGATGTAACGCTTACGCTCTGTAGGATCCTCAATCGAGTCAAAATCCATCTCACCAACGTATTTGTTGAGATGGCGCACATGAGCGGTCTTTGAGTCGAGGATGCCCGTGTCAAGCAGTTTCAACAGCTTCTCAAAACGATACTCCTTCAGCTCCTCGATGTCAGGATAGCCGAAGGCCTCGTCCTCGCGCCATCCCTCATACGACTTGCGCGCTTTGCGGCCAGGTCTCGATGAGTTGAAGCGCTTCACTTCGTCAAAGTACAGCTGTTCGTATTCCTCGTTCGTACGATGACGCGACTGCTCGTCGGCTATATCCATGCATAAGCCGCTCAGGGCACTCAGCGAGTTGTTGAACGTCTTGCAAAGCTGAAAATAAGGCAGCGTCGTACAACCCTTGATCAAACTGGCCATCTGGGCAAGGGCATCGACATCGGTAAGCTCCAGGTTGTCAGTCCTGGAGAGTTCAGTCCAGAAGTCATCATTCTTCACAGCCGTCAGGCCCTCCGTCGGCAGTTCCAACAGAAGCAGATCGTCCGACAACTGAGCGAAGTTGAGGTGCCAGGGCGTCTCCAATACAATATGATGCCTGACGTACTCCAGTACCCCAGACCGTAGCAGACGTATCACCTCTGCCGTCTCTGCAATCAGTCCAAGCAGGTGGACATTCAGGCTTGCAGAAGGCCGTTTCTTCCTGAAACCGGAGATATTTTCAATCAATCCGGTTAATAACTTATCATAATCAAGATTCATGTTATTAGCGCGTCATTTGGGACTGCAAATATAACACTATTTTCTATACGTTATATCTCTTTTTATGTTAATAATCACAAAATTGTTGATAACTCGCAAGTTATCAACAAATCGTTAATAAATCAACCTTTAATCCCACCCCTCTTCATCATTCACTTCCATAAACCTCGTCATGCCGTTATCATCCATTACACCTTTAATATAATAAAATGACACAAAGGGAGCGCCCTTTGTGTCACACATTGATTTCTTGAACCTTTGTTTTTTACTTGGACATTATATTCGCGAGGTCTCGAATCAGCTTTTTTAGTGGTAAAGATACGAATTATCCAGCCATTTACCAACATTTTTAAAAAAAATTGCATTTTTCTTTGGCAATACAGATAAATCCTTTATCTTTGCACCCAGTTAATTGAGAATCGAACACTAGGGAAAGCGACAACCCTACATACGTTCAAGAGAGTAATATCCAACATGGGATTGGTGTATTCCATTCTCCCATCAAGGATTTAAGATATCCGGCCGTCGTGATGACGTTTCTATTTTCATAGCATTAAATTTAAAGTTAACTAAGTTTTTCAGCCCCTCAAGCGTGAGGGGCATTTTTATGTCTACTAAATGAGGGATAAATAACAAAATAAATGAGAAATAATTTGGAGAATAGCCCAAAATGCACTATCTTTGCAGCGATAAATTTAATAATATGTTAAATACAGAAGATAACTACGAAAATTTGTAGTAATCCTTGCGGTAATACGAAAATTTGTAGTATCTTTGCAAACAGAATCACTATGCAACAAACTCGTTATTAGACTATTCAATGTATAATTCATTTAGACAAATAGAGTATGGAAACAGTTATTGCAACAAAAGAGATCACAACCGATATGAAGAAAAAGCTAAGAGATATACAAATGGCGATTTCTTGGCGTGATTTTGCTAACACCTATTTTCAGCGTTCGTCATCGTGGTTTTACCACAAAATGGACGGCATTGATGGGAATGGTGGTGTAGGAGGCTTCACTGAAGAAGAGGCAGAACAGTTGCGAGGCGCACTCTTCGACTTGTCAAGACGTATCAGGGTTGCAGCCGAGAATATATAAAAGTGACACATAGAGGTGCCTGACATCGTTGTGTCATTTAATACGCTATTTTTTAATACATCGTCAACTATTTCAGGAATAGTGTCAACCTTTTCAGGAACAGTGTCAACCTTTTCAGGATATGGTTGTCAATCAAATCGGTAATAAGACATCTACGCAGTAACACAATAACGCAATAACACAGTAACATTAGGGAAAATCTATAATGGATTTTATTATCATTCTATATATTATTAATAATAATATATTATAATATATTATTATTAATATATAATATTCAGAGTATTTATCTGCAATTATAAAAATCCTAATGTTACTGTGTTACTGTGTTACTGCCCCAGAATCGCTGGGGAGCTGATGGACAGTCTTAGCCGACTAAACAGGCAGTCGTAGCCGACCTGATTGATGGTCATAGCCGACCTGGTTAAATGATGGATACTGGGTCATTATTACCCCAAAAATAATTAAAAAATAATTAGCGAAAAATTTGGTTTGTATCTATATTTTTTGTACCTTTGTACTCGCAAACAAGAAGTTCTTGGCGAGCCAAGCGGCAAGCCGAGCGGCGAGTACGAGTGAAGGCTGCGGCTCAGCGAAGGCCAAGCGAGCTTGTCTCCGCATTCACCTTGCACTTCCCTTGCAGAGTCATTAGACAAAAGGCGGTAGGTGGCCAGCCGATGTAGATGGTCGCAACAATATTCTAATATCACGAACAACATTTAAAAATTATGGCAACACAGAAAATTGCAATGGGGATTAATCTCCGACAGAACAAGATCGAGGGCTCTTCGGCCTACGGTAAGTATTATCCTGAGGTCGACCAGCAGAAGACCCTTTCGCTGCGAGGCTT
>JAEETB010000120.1 GCA_016286575.1 Prevotella sp. | reverse complement strand
ACGGAACCACTGATGGCCGTAGGTGGGCGAAGGCTCACGGGAAGTGGGAATCTCGTGGAACTGCAGACAGGCTCCTGCTGCACCTGTCGTGATGGTGTCGTAGTCCTCTGAGTCGAGGTTGATAACCTTACGTCCCTGGATAAAGGTGGGTCGGAGCTGGGATGCTCCCGTCATGCCGTCTTCCTCGTTGGTGGTGGTGATGACCTCAAGGGGTCCGTGAACAATGTCGTCGCTCTCGAGCACAGCGAGGGCCATCGACAGGCCGATGCCATTGTCGGCTCCCAAAGAGGTGCCGTGTGCCTTCATCCAACCGTCCTCAATATAGGCGTCGATGGGGGTGTTCTCTGGATCGTCCATACCCACGCACACCATATCCATGTGGTTGAGCAGCACGATGGGCTCAGCGTCCTCATGACCTGGGGTGGCTGGCTTGCGGATGACGACACAGTTGGCGGGGTCGCGCTCGTATTCGAGGTTGAGGCGCTCAGCAAACTGGCACAAAAAATCCGCCACCTTCTCCTCATGGTGAGAAGGTCGCGGAATCGCATTCAACTCCTTGAAGATACTGAAAACCCGCTCGGAAGACATCAGCTCTTCTCCTTCTTCTTACGCTTGGAGACCATAGAGGGATGCTTCTGCAAGTGCTGCACGCGATAGTCTCTCGGGGTGATGCCTACGATGCGATAGAAGGAGGCATAGAATGACTGGCGGTTTGCGAAACCAACCATATCGGACACTTCTTCCATCGTGAGATCCTGATAACGCTTGTCGACAAGAATGGACATGGCGTCCTCGATGCGGTACTTGTTGACAAACGATGTGTAGTTAGTGTGGAAGCGTACGTTCACCACCGCTGAGATGTAACGGGTATTAGTTCCGATGTCTTCGGCCAGTTTCTTGGCTGAATAATCCTTGTCGCGATACTTCTTCTGCATCACGATGATGTTCATGATCTGCTCCTGCATCTGGTCCATCATACGAGGGCTGACCAGACTGCGATAAGCAGCCTTCTTTTCTTTAATCTCTACAATGTTGTACTTTGCCATATTGGTCAAATTTTATGATGTTGACGCAAAGATACAAAAAAAAGAAATACGATGCAAGTTTTTTGTCAAAAATTTAAAAAAAAAATATCATTTGTGTCCAAAAAAAGCAATCCCCCTCGATTTTCATCGAGAGGGATCGGCTGTTTATAATGTCTGTCGACGGGAATTACTTGCTGTCAGCCTCTGCCTGCTTGGTCTCGGGAGCATCCTCACCGTAGTAGTTGTAGTAGGCATTGTAACGGTTGTAACCCCAGTTGCTCTGCAGACGATCGGGATCGAGCTCCTTAGCCTTGTCGTAGAGTTCGATGGCCTGCTTGTAGAGCGCCTTCTTCTGAGCGGGATCCTCTGTATCCTGTGCCTGTACGCTGTATGCGGTACCTGCATAGGTGGCGATGACAGCGTTGTCGGGCTTTACCTCAAAGGCCTTCTTCAGGTAAGTAACAGCCTCGGCAGCCTTCTGAGCCTGGAGCAGGGCGAGACCCTTGTCAGCGAGGGCTACGAAGTTGTTGGGGTCTACTGCGAGAGCGTCGTCGAGGATCTTGTAGGCAGCTGCCTCTTCACCCAGACCGAGCAGTACGTTGTAGAGCTTCTCCATCACACCGTTGTTCTTGTCGTTGGCGTAGATGTCCTTCAGCTGGTTGCAGAACTTCACTGAGTCGTCCTTGGTCTTGAGCTCACCACCGAGGATCTCGAGCTTGAGGTTCAGGGCGTTCTCCTTCTCCTCAGGATCCTTTGCGGCGATTTCGGCGAGTTCGAGAGCCTTGGCCATATCCTTATCCTGGTATGCGAAGACAGCTGCGAAACGGGCTACCTGGCCGAAGAAGGGCTTCTGAGCCTCACGGTCGCACTCAGCGAACATGGGGAACTCGTTAGACTCGGCGAACAGCTGCCAGTACTTGCGGGCTGTGGCGTTGTCGCGAGCGGTGAGAGCCTCCTGACCAGCGTTAACCAGCTGGTTACGTGGGCCTACCCACAGACGCTCAGCATTCTTCTTGGCGAACTTGGGAGATACCTTACCCTTCTCGTTGGGCTGCTGGTCGTACTTGTCGCACTCGGCTGCTGCTGACAGGGCTGCAAAGGCCATCTCTGACATGAGCTTCTCGTCGATGGGTTTCTCTTCCTTACCCATCTGCTTGGCTACCTGGTTCTCAGTCTGGATCGTACTCTGTACACTGAAAGCCTCGTAAGCGAGATCTACAAGCTTGTTGTAGGCCTTAGCCTTCTCCTGAGCGTTGGCAAGCTGGTCGATGCTGCTCTTAACGAGCTGCTCGGCTTCTGCATAGGTCTTTGCCTTGAGGATAGCCTTCAAAGCGTCACTGTCACCGGCAAATGCTGTAGCACTGGCTACCAGCATCACTGCCATCATCATTAATTTTTTCATAAGCTTTAAAAAATTGGGTTAGAACTATTATTATTTTACACTTTTAATCGTTTGACGTATAAGTTGAACGATGGTTTAATCCTGATCATCGGGTGTCTGGATCAGAGGGGCGTTAGCCTCGGCTGATGCCTCTGTGGATACCTCTGCCTCCTCGATGTCGTCATCATCCTCCGTGTGCTGTACCTTGCAGACGCTGGCGATGGTGTCGTTCTTCTTCGTCAGGTTGATCAGGCGCACGCCCTGGGTGTTACGTCCCATCACGCGTACATCGGCCACCTTCAGACGGATGAGGATGCCACTCTTGTTGATGATCATCAGGTCGTTCTCGTCTGTGACCACCTTGATGGCTACGAGACGGCCTGTCTTCTCAGTGATGGCGAGGGTCTTGACACCCTTGGCACCACGCAGGGTCTTGCGGTAGTCCTCGACCTCGGAACGCTTGCCATAGCCATTCTCGGATACGACCATGATGGTCTCGGCCTGAGGATCGTTGACGCATACCATACCTACGACCTCATCGTCGCCACCGTCGAGACGCATACCGATGACACCTGTAGCCACACGGCCCATCGTGCGTACATCATTCTCATCGAAACGTACGGCACGGCCATTGCGGTTGGCAAGCAGCAGCTCGTTGTGACCGTTGGTCAGACGAACGCCTACCACCTCGTCGCCCTCGTTGATGTTGATGGCAATCACACCGTTGGCGCGTGGACGGCTATAGGCCTCGAGACAGGTCTTCTTGATGATACCCTGCTTCGTGGCGAAGACCACATAGTGGGAGTTGACAAACTCGCTGTCGTTGAAGTTCTTGATGCGCAGAACGGCGTTGATGGCGTCGTCGGGCTCGATGTTGAGCATGTTCTGGATGGCACGGCCCTTCGAGTTCTTGTCGCCCTCGGGGATCTCGTAGCACTTCTGCCAGTAGCAGCGTCCCTTCTGGGTGAAGAAGAGCAGCGTATTGTGCATCGTGGCAGGATAGATATACTCGGTGAAGTCGTTGTCGCGATGACGGGCAGCCTTGGCTCCGACACCTCCCCTGCCCTGCTCGTGGAACTCGTCGAGATGGGTGCGCTTGATATAGCCCATGTGGCTGATGGTGATGACCACTGGATCGTCGGGATAGAAGTCCTCGGCATTGAACTCGTGGTCGAAGGGGATGATCTCCGTACGACGCTCGTCGCCATACTTCTCCTTCACCTCGAGCAGGTCGTTCTTCATCACTTCCTTGCAGCGCTCAGGATTGTCGAGAATCTCCTGCAGGTCGGCAATGAGCTTCTGCAGATCGTCGAACTCCTGATGGAGCTGCTCGACGCGCAGACCTGTGAGCTGTGAGAGGCGCATGTCGACGATGGCCTTCGACTGGAGCTCGTCGAGGTTGAAGCGCTGTTCGAGGTTACGCTGTGCGTCGGAGGGTGTATCGCTGTTGCGGATGATGCGCACGACCTCGTCGATATTGTTCACGGCGATGATCAAGCCTTCGAGAATGTGGGCACGCTCCTGGGCCTTGCGCAGATCGTACTTCGTGCGACGGATGGTCACATCGTGACGATGCTCGACGAAATACTTGACGCACTCCTTGAGTGAAAGCAGACGAGGACGACCCTTGACCAGAGCGATGTTATTCACTGAGAATGAACTCTGAAGGGCTGTCATCTTAAAGAGTTTGTTAAGCAGCACATTGGCATTGGCATCGCGCTTCACATCGACCACGATACGCATACCCTGACGGCCTGACTCGTCGTTGACATTGGAAACGCCCTCAATCTTATGCTGGTTGGCGAGATCGGCGATATAGGCCACGAGGTCGGCCTTGTTGACACCGTAAGGAATCTCTGTCACAACAATCTTGTCGTGGGTCTCTCCACTCTCAATCTCGGCCTTGGCACGCATCACGATACGGCCACGACCTGTCTCGTAAGCGTCGCGAACACCCTGCAGACCATAGATATAGGCGCCTGTTGGGAAGTCGGGACCTGGGATATACTGCATCAAGCCGTCGGTATCGATATCGGGGTTGTCGATATAGGCACAGCAGCCATCGATGACCTCACCGAGGTTGTGGGTAGGCATATTGGTAGCCATACCTACGGCAATACCGTTACCACCATTTACCAGCAGATTGGGAATCTTGGTTGGCATGACGGTGGGCTCTGTCAGTGAGTCGTCGAAGTTGGGAGCCATGTCTACGGTCTCCTTGTCGAGGTCATCCATGATGTGCTCACCCATCTTCGAGAGACGGCACTCAGTGTAACGCATGGCTGCAGGTGAGTCTCCGTCTACTGATCCGAAGTTACCCTGACCGTCGACGAGGGTGTAACGCATGTTCCATTCCTGAGCCATACGAACGAGGGCTCCATAGACTGAAGAGTCGCCGTGGGGGTGGTACTTACCAAGCACCTCACCTACGACGCGCGCACATTTCTTATAAGGTTGGGTGGAGACGTTGTTAATGTTCATCATACCGTAGAGGATACGGCGGTGTACGGGCTTAAAGCCGTCGCGAACATCGGGAAGGGCACGTGCCACAATGACTGACATGGAGTAGTCGATGTAGCTGGACTTCATTTCCTCCTCGATGTTGATCTTAATAATTCTGTCGTTGTCGAATGTCTGATCCATCTTGTTTATTTACGATTTACTAATTTACGATTTACGATTTAAATATTGACGATTTACTATTTTTATTTTACTTTTTTAATCACTCATTTTTGGTGAAAATGGCGTTTAAGGCCCTTTTCAGCCCCTCTGACGCGTTTTTAACCGTGCAAAGGTACTCATTTTTTTGCGACTAGCCAAACCTTTTAAGCTATTTTAAATGAAAGTTTTTATCCTTTTTTGGCATGATGTTTGCAGAAAATGTTGTATCTTTGCAGAGTAAATATAGTAAATCGGACTCGCTTTAGCGCTTTTACAAAGCGTAGCGACTAAAAGAAATTAGTAAATCGTCAATAAAATGACAAGTCAGTTTTCACCAAAAGTCTCTGAGATTCTTGCCTTCTCGCGCGAGGAAGCAGCCAGACTGGCGAGTCGGAGCGTAGGGCCCGAGCACCTCCTGCTGGGCATGCTCCGAAGCAAGGATGGTCCTGTGATCGACCTCTTCCGCAGACTCGACATGAACCTGCAGGCGGTGAAGTACGAACTGGAACAACGTGTGAGAGAGGATGAGATCAACGTGCCGATACACACTACAGACCTCGTGCTCAACGAGAAAGCCAGCAATATCCTGAAGCTGGCCGTGCTCGAAGCCAGAATACAGAGAACAACCAAAGTAGACGAACAGCACCTGTTGCTCGCCATCCTGCACGACGCAGTGAACAACGGGGCCAAACAAGTATTAGAATTGAACAATATGAATTATGAAGACGCGATGGCGATGCTTTTCGCCCCGCAGAATAACAATGTGACTAACGGCATCGGACTTCCCGACGAGGATGAGGATGAATACGAGGAGACGGGCAGCAAGCCTGGAGCTACCAACAATGCTGGCAGCACCACGACGACTGCCCAGAAGAAGACCAGTTCGAAGACGCCTGTGCTCGACACCTTCGGCACTGACCTGACACAGGCTGCCGCAGAAGGTAAGCTCGACCCCTGTGTGGTTCGCGAGCGCGAGATCCAGCGCATCATCGAGATCTTAGGGCGCAGGAAGAAGAACAACCCCATCCTGATCGGTGAACCTGGTGTGGGCAAGAGTGCCATCGTAGAAGGACTGGCACAGCTGATCAACACGCACCACACGAGTCCCATGCTCTTCGGCAAGCGTATCTACACCCTCGACATGACGGGGGTCGTAGCTGGTACGAAGTATCGTGGACAGTTCGAGGAACGACTGAAGGCCCTGATGAAGGAACTGGAGGCGAACCCAGACGTGATTGTCTTCATCGACGAGATCCACACCATCATCGGAGCTGGTTCGACACCAGGGTCGATGGATGCTGCGAACATCATGAAACCTGCATTGGCACGTGGAACCATCCAGTGTATTGGTGCCACCACCCTCGACGAATACCGTAATTCGATTGAGAAGGACGGGGCCCTGGAGCGCAGGTTCCAGAAGGTACAGGTGGAGCCTACGACCAACGAGGAGACGTTGCAGATACTCCGTAACATCAAGGATCGCTATGAGCAGCACCACCACGTCAGCTATACAGACGAGGCGCTCCTGGCATGTGTCAAATTGACAGACCGCTATGTGACAGACCGCTTTATGCCAGATAAGGCCATCGATGCCCTCGACGAGACTGGTTCGCGCGTACATCTTGGTAATACTCAGATGCCGCCAGAGATTGCTGAGAAGGAAAAAGAGATTGCCAGCATCAAGGAGAAGAAACAGCTGGCTGTCAGAAACCAGAACTTCGAACTGGCTGCTGGCTACAGAGACCGTCAGACGGTGCTCGAGACGGAGCTAAAGCTGCTCAACGAGCGCTGGACGAAGGGCGAAGGTGAGGAGCGACAGGTGGTCGACGCAGAACAGGTGGCTGAGGTCGTCTCGATGATGACGGGTGTGCCTGCACAGCGAATGGCTGAGGAGGAGGGTATCCGTCTGAAGGGTATGGCCCAGGAACTGAAGAACGCTGTCATCGCCCAGGATGCGGCCATCGACAAGATGGTGAAGGCCATCCAGCGTAACCGTGTAGGCCTGAAGGATCCCAACCATCCGATTGGGGTGTTTATGTTCCTGGGGCCTACGGGTGTAGGTAAGACTTATCTCGCCAAGAAACTGGCTGAGTTCATGTTCGGCAACAGTGATGCCCTGATACGTATCGACATGAGCGAATATACGGAGAGCTTCAACACCTCCAGACTCATCGGAGCACCTCCAGGATACGTGGGTTATGAAGAGGGCGGACAGCTGACAGAGCGTGTACGTCGTCACCCCTACTCCATCGTGCTGCTCGACGAGATCGAGAAGGCACACGGCAACGTGTTCAACCTCTTGCTGCAGGTGCTCGACGAAGGACGACTGACGGATGGTAACGGCCGATTCATCGACTTCCGTAATACAGTGATCATCATGACCTCGAACGCAGGAACACGTCAGCTGAAGGACTTCGGACGTGGCGTGGGCTTCAGTGCAGGCAACAGTTCGGCACTGGCTCTGAACGAGAAAGACAAGCAGCATGCGCGTGACATCGTGCAGAAGGCACTCTCGAAGCAGTTCTCGCCTGAGTTCCTGAACCGTCTCGACGAGATTATCACCTTCGACCAGCTCGATCTGGAGGCCATCAAGAAGATTATCGACGTGGAGCTGAAGGGTCTCTACAACCGCATTGAGCAGATGGGTTATCACATCGACCTCGCTGACGATGCGAAGGAGTTTGTAGCGACGAAGGGCTACGATGTGCAGTTTGGTGCCCGTCCTCTGAAACGGGCCATCCAGAACTATATCGAGGATGGTATCAGCGACCTGATCGTGAATGGCAACCTCGAACCTGGCGCCACGATTCACATCACATTGAAAGAAAATGAGTTAGCATTCAGCTAACTCATTTTTTTTATAATTCTGCGCATTCTTTGAGCCAGATGTTGTATGAGGCATCACTCGGCATACGCCAGTCGCCACGAGGCGAGAGACTCACACTACCCACCTTAGGACCATCGGGCAGACAACTGCGCTTGAACTGCTGGGTGAAGAAGCGACGACAGAAAGTCGTGAGCCATTTCTTCACCACATCCTCCGTATAGAGTTCCTCGTGACCAGAGACTGGCGATGGTGTGCAGAAAGCGCGTTGGGCCAGCAGGAAGATCTTCTTCGGACTAAAGCCATAGCGCAGGAAATAGTAGATGAAGAAGTCGTGGAGCTCATAGGGACCCACCAGGTCTTCTGTCTTCTGCTTGATCATGCCCTGTTCATCAGCAGGAATCAGCTCTGGCGAGATTGGGGTGTCGATGATGTCGAGCAAGGTCTCTGTGGCCATCTCTCCTGCCACGTAGCTGACGAGATAGCGGATGAGGGTCTTGGGAACACCTGCATTCACACCGTACATCGACATATGGTCGCCATTATAGGTGGCCCAGCCTAAAGCCAACTCTGAGAGGTCGCCTGTTCCCACGACGATGGCATTCTCCTTATTGGCCACATCCATCAGGATCTGCGTACGTTCGCGAGCCTGGGAGTTCTCGTAGGTGATATCGTGTACCTTCGGATTCTGGCCGATATCCTCAAAATGTTGGGTAACGGCCTTGGCAATGCTGATCTCACGGATCGTGACATCCAGTGTCTGCATCAGCTTCAGCGCATTGCTATAGGTACGGTCTGTAGTTCCGAAACCTGGCATCGTGATACCAATGATACCCTTGCGGTCGATGCCGAGCTTATCGAAGGCTTTCACCGTCACAAGCAGGGCTAACGTAGAGTCGAGACCTCCACTGATGCCAATCACGGCCTTCTGAGTATTGATATGGTAGAGACGCTTGACAAGTCCTGCCACCTGGATATTCAGGATCTCCTCACAGGATGCCTGCATGTCAGAGTCCTTGGGAATAAACGGATGGGGATCGATATCTCGCGTCAGGACAAAGTCGCGTGGCGTGATGTGCTTGAGGGCTGTCTCGATGGCATGGGCGCCTCGTTGGGCATTGATGAACGTGGTGTTCTCACGACGCTCAGCGCGCAGCTTCTCGATGTCGATCTGACACATCTGGATCTGTGGCTGCAGGGAGAAACGGTCGCCTTCGACGAGCAACTTACCATTCTCGAA
>JAEETB010000119.1 GCA_016286575.1 Prevotella sp. | reverse complement strand
GAGCCTCTGTTATATTAAGAATGTGGTGAAGAACCCACGTATCATAATCGGCGATTACACCTACTATGACGATGTGGATGGTGCTGATCAGTTTGAGAAGCACGTCACGCATTTCTACGACTTTATCGGCGATAAATTGATTATCGGTAAGTTCTGTGCCATTGCCAAGGGCGTAGAGTTTGTGATGAACGGTGCCAATCACAGGATGGATTGTGCTACAACATATCCCTTTTATATCATGGGTGGCGACTGGGGAAGTGCCATTGCACCAGTGAAAGACGAATTGCCGCTGAAGGGTGACACCGTTATAGGCAATGATGTCTGGATTGGTCAGAACGTGACGGTGATGCCCGGCGTCCATATCGGCGACGGAGCCATTATCGGAACAAACTCGGTGGTGGCAAAGGATATTCCTCCTTATTCTATTGCTGTTGGGAATCCCTGTCGAATCGTCAGGAAACGCTTCGATGACGAACTGATAGAGTTATTGCTTAAACTCAGTTGGTGGGACAAAAGCATCGAGGAAATAGAAAGCCTCATGCCGATACTGTCTTGTGGTGATTTGGAAAAGGTAAAGGCAGAACTAAAGTCAAGACTATGATAATTCTGATAACAGGTGCATCCAGCTTGGCAAGACCGTTGTGACAACAAACAACTAAAATAACATTATCCATTGTAAAGCAATCAATTATGAAGTACCCATGTGAGAACTGCAAGCTACGTGCTGCGTATGACAAGAACCCGAAGTCATTAATCGGACGCTTCTGGCGCTGGCAGATCAATTTCTGTCCCAGCTGGCGAGGCTACTTTAAGTCGCTGCCACGTGAGAAACAGGAAGAGTTTCGCAAGAAGTATGATTTTTGGAAGTATCAATGATTTAATCTGATAGGAATATGAGTACACTCACCACAGTTTTGGCAATCTTGGTAGCCTTGGAGCATCTGTACATCATGTTCCTCGAAACCATCGCGACGAGTTCAGAAAGCACGTCAAGAGTGTTTGGCATCACCAATGACCAGCTGAAAAGCAAGACCATATCGACACTGATGAAGAATCAAGGTGTGTATAACGGACTGATAGCCGTTCTACTGCTGATCGCAGTCTGGCAGCAGGATTTGCTGTGGACACGGCTGCTATTGGGTTATATCGTGTTGGTGGCACTCTATGGAAGCCTGACCAGCAAGCCAAACATCATCCTGAAGCAAGGCGGCTTGACCATCTTGGGATTGATTTGTAGTTTTATCTGAATGTATGAAAACAGAGTTACGGTTATTACCACTTAGGGAGGCTCAGACCATCGCCTTCAAGGAGGAAATGCAAGAGGCCTTCCAACATGGTTTTGAGGCATGCAATAAAAATGACGAAGAAACGAATCAGTGGCAGGTGTTGCCAGACAAGGACTTCTATCAATCATTAGAGGCAGAAGGTGCCGAAGCCTACGAAGCCGTCAGCGAGGATGGCCAACGTGTGGGCGGTGCCATCATTACCGCTAATGGCAATATGGGTGAGCTTGCATTCCTCTATGTGAAAGTGGGCGTTCAGAGTAAGGGCATCGGGCAGTCCATCTGGAAGGCCATAGAAGCCTTGCATCCCGAAATAGAAGTGTGGGAAACCTGTACCCCATATTTCGACCGCCGGAATATCCATTTTTACATCAACCGCTGCGGATTCCATGCCGTAGAGTTCTTCAACGAGCATCATCCAGACCCCAATATGCCTGAGCAGTTTGACCAGGAAGATGGACTATTTAAGTTTGAGAAAAGAATGAGATAACAAATTTACGCATTATTATTTATATTTCGCCTTAAATGACTAAATATGCAACAAATATTAAGCATTACAGGATATGAAAGAGATAAACTATAAGGACATGAAGTTCAATCCGTTCAACCTGATTGGTGATGAATGGATGCTGGTGACGGCAGGTAACGAGCAAAAGTGTAACACGATGACGGCCTCTTGGGGACATCTGGGATGCTTGTGGGGACAAAACGACCCGACGGCGGTGATATACCTTCGCCCATCACGCTACACCAAGGAATTTGTGGACGAAGAGGGCTATTTCTCCCTCTGTGTCATGGATAAGTCGTTCAAAAAGCAGATGGCCTACCTCGGTAGTGTGTCTGGCCGTGACGAGGACAAGATTGGCAAGGCTGGTCTCACACCTGTCTATGCTGATAACACCGTCTATTTCGAGGAAGCCAAGTTGGTACTTATTTGCAAGAAGCTCTATCAGTCGGAACTTCAAGAGAGCGGATTCCTCTATCAGGACACTATCGACGCGAACTATCCCCAGCGTGACTTCCATACGATGTACGTCGGCAAGATTGAGAAGGTGCTGGTAAGGGATGATGAGTATTTGAAATAACAGACACATAAATCGGAATTTAGCAACATGATACTTAATATTATTAATGAAGAATTTAGCGTCTGTAAGGTAGCAGACTACGAGGGAATCGATTTGTCTTCCCCCTATATTTTCATAGGTTCAACAGACGAAGAAAAATCGTTGGTATGTCCAATTCAGTTAGTGCCAGATAACACTGTAGAACGTGATGATGGATGGAAAGCCTTCCGTATAGAAGGGATATTGGATTTCTCCCTTATTGGCATTCTCGCTGCAATTTCAAAAGTGCTTGCAGATGGGGGAATTGGTATTTTCGCAATTTCCACATTCAACACAGATTACATACTGACAAAGTCTGAAAACTTTGAACGTGCTATAGGATTGCTTCAGTCCAAGGGCTATTCAATCAAGTAAATTCCAATTTATCTGCATATAATCTATATGTACAGCTTAACATATAAAGTAACGACAAGCACCTGCGACAGCGAAGGAAAGCTGAAACTCTATTCCGCTCTCCAGATGATGCAGGACTGTTCAGAGATGTGGATCGACAGCGAACCGGAAGTCAAGGACTACTTCCTGCAGCAGAATATGGCGCAGCTGTTGGCTACACGCCAGGTAGAGATTATCCGTGTGCCAGACTACAAAGAGGAGCTGACGGTGACAACCTCCGTCTATGGCATGAAGCCAATGTTCGGATTCCGCAATACGTTCATCTACGACGCACAGGGAAATCCCTGCTACAAGACATGGAGCATGGGAGCGTTTGTTGACAAAGTGGCAGGAAAGCTGAAGCGTGTGGACGATGCAACCATACAATCAATGAAGCTGGAGCCACAGCTGGAGATGAACTACAAAGACCGCCGAATTATTCTACCCAAGACGGAAGGTGAAGTACTGGAGCCAATAAAGGTGCTTCGTGCCGACATCGATTACAACAAGCATCTGAATAATGCCAACTATGTCCGCATGGCGATGGAACTGTTGCCGGAGGATTTCGTGGTTCGAGGTCTTCGTGTGGAATATCGCGTAGCTGCCAAACTTGGTGATAGTCTGACTCCTATTATTTACAAAATAGCTGACGGTATCATCATTTCCCTGTCTATAGGGAGTGAGGTGAGTGCCATCATTGAGTTCAATAAATGACACAGTAATTCGATTATGAAGATAATAAACATCATGCTTATGGCAGCAGTAGCAACAGCAACTCTGACGGGTTGCGGTAGTAGAGAAAATAAGGTGGAGACAACCGACTTTGTGGACGACGTAAAGGTGGCACTGGCCGATAGCGGGCGCATCGACCTGAGTAAACTTCAGTGGACGAGGGAGCCTAAAGCCTTTGAGGTTAAAGGTGACACCATTGCCATCACCACCGCTCCGCATACCGACCTGTGGCAGCGCACGTACTATCACTTCCAGAACGACAATGCGCCAGTACTACAGATGAAGACAAAGGAGAAATTCTTTAGCTTCGTGGTTAAGACCGACTTCACGCAGAGTCACCAGCGCTTCGACCAGTGCGGCATTGTGATGTATCTCGACAGCGAGAACTGGCTGAAAGGTTCTGTAGAATTTGAGAACGACGAGTTCCAGCACTTAGGCAGCGTAGCCACCAATAAGGGCTATTCTGACTGGGCTACGACGGCTATCCCTGCCGATGTCAAGACGATGTGGTACCGTTTCTCGCGTCGCGAGGATGACTACTGCATCGAGTGCTCAACAGACGGTGAAAACTTCAGTCAGATGCGCATCTGTCACATGTATGCCGCTGCCGAGGAAATCCAATTCGGCATCTATGCCTGCTCGCCAGAGGAATCGTCATTCACCGCCCTCTTTTCAGACATGAAGATTACCGAGTGTGCCTGGAAGGCTCACGACGGTCAGCAGCCGGACATGTAAATTCTAATTTATCAGTCTAAGAATCATATGCCCAAGGAACGTAACAAGGCTGATGGCTATCGTGAGAAGGTACCGATTAAGCGAGAGAAAATTGATGCATGCATCGACTCTTCCGAGCGTGAGGTGTCTCGACCAAAGGTCAAGGCTTATGAGGGTGACACCAAGGCGATGAACAGAATGCTTGCCCCTATGGCTTACGCCGCTTCCCCGATTAACGGGGATGCTCAAAGGTATGAGTTGGCGGCCAATGGCGGTAATGCTCAGGCACAGTTCGCCACAGGCTGGTTCCTGATGACCGGCACAGGCGTTCCCGTTGATGAGAAGAAGGGCCTGAAGTGGATTCACAAGGCCACCTTCCAAGGTTATCAGCCTGCAATTGACTATTGCAAGGAACACGGTTACAAATGGTATTGAAATGACAGAAGCATTGCTATATTATCTGATAGTCATCAATGTCGTGACCTTCCTGGTCTATGGCATTGATAAGTGGAAGGCCAAGAAAGGCAGCTGGCACATATCGGAGGCTACCTTGCTGATACTTGCAGCTATCGGCGGAAGTATCGGAGCTTTACTTGGAATGAAGATATGGCATCATAAGACGATGCATAAGAAGTTCAAATATGGACTTCCACTGATTCTATTGGGCCAGATAGCACTTATTTATTTCATCTGCAACTTTTCGCATCGTTCTTACGTCTAACAGATAGAAACTTTTAAAGAAACGATTATGATACTCTCAACAACTCCACAAATTGAAGGTCACACCATCCGCGAGTACAAAGGTATTGTGACAGGTGAAACCATTATCGGTGCTAACATGTTCAAGGATCTGTTTGCTGGCATCCGCGACATCGTAGGCGGTCGTGCAGGCGCTTATGAGAAAGTGCTTTCCGAAGCCAAGGACACCTCCATGCAGGAGATGATGCAGCGTGCTCAGGCTATGGGAGCCAATGCCATCGTAGGCATCGACATCGACTACGAGACCGTCGGTGCTAACGGCTCGATGCTCATGGTAGCCACCAGCGGAACGGCAGTTGTAATCTGATAATGAAAAAATACCGCTCTTCCATCATTCTGTGGTTGGTATTCGAAGCTATTGCCATTTGGCTGTGGCAGGCAACAGGCAACTTGTTCTTCCTGTTGAACTTCTCGTATATCGGCTTCTGCATCGGCTTCGGGGGAATCCTGTTTGCTGCAGGCTGGAAGTACGCCAGGGAGTTCACTCAATTTGGCGTAGGTACTTATATGCTCGTGTTTCTCGGCCTGATATGCCGTGAGAACATGCAGATTGAGGGACTGTGGTATTATCTACTATGTGGAGTCTGGGGAGCAGGAACGCTCCACTATGCCATCGCCAAGATTTTCGGCCCATTGTTGTTCGGCAGAGGATGGTGCGGATATGCCTGCTGGACGGCTATGATTCTTGACCTACTGCCATATAAGCAGCCTAAGGAATCCAGGAAAAACTGGGGATTCATCCGATACATCATGTTCGGTCTTTCGCTGGCCATCGTCCTGCTTTTGTTCTGGCTTGGAAAAGCCAATGCCTACACCATGTTCACGCTCTTCGTCACAGGCAACATCTTCTATTATGCAGTCGGCATCACCCTCGCTATCCTGCTGAAGGACAATCGCGCCTTCTGCAAGTACATCTGCCCCATAACGGTGTTCTTGAAGCCGATGAGCTATTACTCCCTGATTCGCATTAAGTGTGATGAGGACAAGTGCATCAGTTGTGGGAAATGCCTGAAGGCCTGTCCGATGGAGGTCGAGGTGAACAAGAACGCTCGCATTCGCAAGAATGCTACAGAGTGCATCCTCTGTCAGAAGTGTACGAAGGCCTGTCCGACAAAGGCTTTGTCTGTTTGAATTGCAAAGCTGGCCCTGTCACCATTCGGAATGGAAGTCGTATAACAAATATGTGTTATTCAACACCTTTATTATATCGCAGACGATATATTGTTAAACTCTCTTAAAGTTTTCGATAAATCGCTTGCGATATAAAATATTATCCTTACCTTTGCGTCGTAAACGATACAAATAAAATAAAGATATGGCAAAGATTTATGATTTCAAGGCTCAGACGAGCAAGGGTAAGGAGATTGATTTCTCACAGTTTCAAGGTAAGGTTTTGCTGGTAGTGAACACAGCCAGCAAGTGTGGATTTACGCCTCAGTTTGCAGGACTGGAGGAGCTGAACCAGAAGTATAAGGATAAAGGTCTGGTAGTTATCGGATTCCCCTGCAACCAGTTTAAGGAGCAGGATCCCGCTGAAGACAGCAAGATTGAGGAGTTCTGCCAACTGAACTACGGTGTGACCTTCCAAATTATGAAGAAAGGTGACGTCAACGGTCCCGATGCCCAACCCATCTTTGAGTATCTGAAGGCTGAGGCTCCCACCGAGGAGTACAACGGTCTGAAGGCTAAAGCCGCCAAGACTCTTTTCAAGGCCATCAGCAAGAGCGTGGAGAAGGACAGCGACATCAAGTGGAACTTCACCAAGTTCCTGATTTCGAAGGACGGTGAGACCATCAAACGATATGCACCTACTACGGAACCCAAGGACTTCGAGAAGGACATTGAGGCTATGCTATAATATAAATAAAATGCACGAAGAATTACGACTCGACAAGCAGATATGCTTCCGTCTCTATACGGCAGCACGTCTTATTACCCAGGCCTACACGCCAATGCTGAATGAACTGGGTATCACTTATCCGCAGTACTTGGTACTGATGGTGCTCTGGGAGCAGGATTCCCAGCCTGTGAACGACATAGCCCATCGGCTGTTGCTCGAAACGAACACCGTTACGCCGCTGCTTCAGCGCATGGAGAAGCTTGGCATCGTGGTTCGCAAGCGTGGCAAAGAAGACAAGCGTCAGCAGATAGTTTCGCTGACCGCAAAGGGCAAGGCGATGGAGGAACAGGCCTACGCCATCATCCCTGCAGGCATGGGCAAAGAGCTTAAAGCTTGTCCCTTCCAACTGGACGACTATGCCAAGTTTGCCAGTGAACTCGACACGATTATCGAAACATTAAAGAATAAGGAGAAATAGAATTATGGCCAACACCAAACGATTCCATAGACATTTCGAGACTCCAGGGCTGCCGCTCTACTGGATCATCATCGCCTACATCATCCTCGGCTGGTTTTTCCCAGTGATTGGCCTGTTGGCACTCATCTGTATGATTGGTCCAGTGGTGACGAGCATCTTTAAGGGTCGCTGGTGGTGCGGACATGTGTGTCCTCGTGGCAACATGTACGACCGCCTACTGTCAAAGTACTCACCCCATCGTCCGATTCCAAGGTTTGTGCGTACCTTCGGTTTCCGCCTGTTTATGGTGTTCTTCATCTTCGGCATGTTCGGCTTCCAGCTGAGTTTCGTACCTTGGAGCGAGGGAGGACTTCCCATGTGGGCTGGTATAGGCAAGGTATTTTGGACAATAATCGTAATGACCACCATTGTTGGTATCACACTCTCGTTCATCTATGCCCCACGCACATGGTGTTCGTTCTGCCCGATGGGAACCATCTCCAATTGGGTAGCACCTAAGAAGGCTCCACTGCCCAAGGCATTCACGAATATCCACGTGTCGAATGCCTGTCAGATGAAGTGCAAGCAGTGCGCCCGCGTCTGCCCGATGCAGCTCACGCCCTACGACTCTCGCGGCGAGGCTGTCGGCTATCTGCATCCCGACTGCCTGAAGTGTGGCAAGTGTACTCAGGCCTGTCCTACTAAGATAATGACTTTGAAGCATTAAGATTATGGAGAATATAAAAGATTATCAGCAATATCTCAGAGGCTACAACTATACAGGGGTTACGCCCGTCATCATCGATTTCTACGCCACATGGTGTGGTCCTTGTCAGGCTATGGCTCCCATGCTCAAACGATTGGCACAAGAATATGAAGGCAGAATCAAGGTTTTGAAAGTCGATGTTGACAAGAACCAGGCACTTGCAGCAGCAGCCCGCATCCAGTCGATTCCTACACTGTTTTTCATTACGAAAGACGGTCAGATAGAGCGTCAGGTCGGCGGTCTGCCTTATCAGGAACTGGTAAGGCTGGCTATGCGGATTATGTAATTGTAAGATGCAAATGAACAAAGACGAGAAACGAGAATTGCGGCGCAAGCGGCTGATGGATAATAAGGCCTATCAGACGATGAACGGCCTGACGCGTTACATGGATCGATACTATCTCGATGCGCTTATTGGCATCATTCCTGGCTGGGGTGATGCCATTGCCTTGCTCAGCGTCGTGCCGTTCATCTATTTCTCGTCGAGAGTCATCAAGAGCATTCCCCTGACGCTGGCCGTCCTGAACAATGCCCTCCGTGATGTGCTGATGGGTATGATACCGTTCTTCGTTGGCGACGTTATCGACTTCTTCCATCGTGCCAACATCCAGAACATGCAGATGATTCAGGGCTTCGTTGACGGTGATGAAACCATTATCAAACAAGTAAACCAACGGGCCTGGCAGTCAGCCATCGTCCTTATCGTCCTTCTGCTGCTCATTGCCCTGATGATATGGGCACTCGTCAGCTTCGGCAGCTACCTGTATTCATTGGTAGCATCCATCTTCTGAACTGCCAATGTTTAAACGAGTTTAAGAAATTGGCAGCAATGTTTATCGTAGTTTAAATTCGGTGCCATAATGACCTCTTCGGCGTGCCACATTGTCATTCGGCACATAACTTGCTTTTTGGTGTGTGAGAGCCGGAGTTCAAAAGGCAAAGGCACTCAGAACATACGTTAAACTAAAAGTATAATTAGGAGGTATTGATTATGTTACCAGTGATGTTTAAAAACAGTTGGTTCCCAACAGTATTTGACGATTTCCTGAACACTGATTTTATGCCTCGTGCCAACAGTACAGCAC
>JAEETB010000118.1 GCA_016286575.1 Prevotella sp. | reverse complement strand
TTTTTGTATATTTTGAGAGTGCCTGATGATATAAAAGAAATCTGTTTTTTTACTGATTCTGACGGTAATCAACAGGTGTCATACCATATTTGCGCTTGAACTGCTCGCGCAGGTTGGCGGGGGTAAATCCCACTTCTGTAGCGATAGCGGATACGGTCATCGTGGTTTCATGGCGTAGCAGACGGAGTGCTTCTTCCAGGCGAATATTGTTGACATATTGCGGGAAGGAAAGCCCGTCGGCGTGTTCTGCCAGCAGGTTGTTCAAAGTGTGACGACTGATGCCGAATCGGTCGCAGATGTCCTGGCGCTGCAGATTGACATTCTTATAAAGTCGCTCGCTACGAATGGCGGTATCGATGTCATGGAACAAATCCGCGCTTTCGTTTTTGTCCTCACTTTGATCCTCAGGTTCTTCTTCCTCGTCGGGCTCTTCCTCGGGCTCAGGAGGCGTGCCGTTGATCATGCGTACCAGTGCGCGGTTTTTCTCGCTGACGATGCGTTTCTGACGGAAGAAATAGATGGCGAAAACGATGGCCAGCAGGGCGATGATGGCCACTGCAAGGCTGACGATATGGGAGCGCTCGGCCTGGGCCTCCTTCTCCTGTATCTCCAGTTGCTGTTCCTGGGCGTGATAACGGGCGGCGTAGTCGTGAGCCTCACTGGCATGGAGGCTGTCACTGACGATATTGGAAAGATTGGCGTAGCGCGTCTGGAAGTCGAGGGCTTCAGCGATGTGGCCTTTGGTACGGGCGGCTATCGCTCGGGAGCGTAGAATGGTGGCATAGTCTTTGTTGAGCGTGTCGCCAGCCATGCGGCGCTCTATCTCGTCGTAGGTCCTCAGGGCTTCGTCATACATGCCCAAGGCCACCTGCGTAGGAGCAATCATACGTCGGCCCATGAAGGTCTTGCCATACCCGCTGTTATCAAAAAGCGCCAGATACTCTTTTGCTTTTTGAGGTGAATCGCTATGTGCGTACGCCTGCGCCAAGAACCCCCAAGCCTGTGAACGGCTGAAGTCGAGATAGCGGTCGCGGTCGCTGGGATTGTCGCTCCACGACAGGCGGTAGCTGTCCTCAGCATAGTCCTTGGCGTGCTGCTCGTAGTGGTCGAGGCGCGCGAGGATGCGCTGTGCCAGCGGGATGACGTCGGTATAGTGTTTCAGTTCGTTGAGGGCATTGATTTTACGCTTGACGGCGACGATGAAGGCATCCATGCGGTCGATGCTGCCTGGAGCATCGAGGTGACTGATGGCGTCGTCGAGTTTTGCCAACCCTTCATCAATCTGCCCCAGTTGCGTCATCACGAATCCTATATCAGCCTCCGTGCGCCAGCGCTCATTGTCTTCGCCTTGCTGCTGACAGAGTACCGCCTTCTTTGTGGCCCATTGCAGATAGGCTTCGAGGTCGTACTTGATACGGCTGGTGTTAATGAGCATGTCGTAGATGTTCATCTGCTCCGTAGCGTTATTGCGCACGGAGTCGTGGCTGAGCAGCGACTTGCAGATGAGGATGGCAGAGTCCTGCTGTTGCTCCACGAGCGACTTGCTGTAAATCTTGGCACGTATGAACTGGCTGCGGTAGTCGCTGATGTTGCCCAAGAGCAATGCCGAGTCGAGCAGGGTGAGTGCCCGCTTGGGATTAGTGGCGTATGTCACCAGCACGGAGTCCTGCTGATAGGGCGTATCACCCAGATGGGGAATTTGTCTGACGCTGTTGCCTCCTCCACAGCCTGTCAGCGACCATGCGATGATTATAATAATAAGGTGTAAGCAATATCTCATAATCCTTTGAGTTGTTTTCTGCTGCAAAGGTAATCAATTTTACGAAGATTCCTCCATAAACGCATGCACTCTTTTGGGAAGTATTAACAGATTTAACACTTAGAGGTGTTTGTCGAAGAATTGGGGGTTAAAGTCTATTAACCGCTGTTTTGTGTCTATTTTGTTTGGAGGTAACTGAAAAAAGCCCTACCTTTGCAGCGGAATTCATGGACAAAATAGGTAAATTCATAGATAATGAAGAAAGGATTGTTCTTAATAGTCGGGATGCTGCTGACGGTGTCGTCGGCGTTTGCGCAGAGGCAGTGGACTATGCGGCAATGTATCGACTACGCGCTGGAGAATAATATTACGCTCCAGAAACAGAAGCTGACGAAGGAGAGTGCTACTGAGGACCTGAAGGGTGCCAAGGGGGCGCTGCTGCCTACGCTGAGCGCCTCGACGAACCAGAGCCTGGGCTATCAGCCATGGAAGGATTCGGGTATGTCGTATGTAACTAACGGAACGGTGAATACGAAGGTGGACAAGACGTCGTATAACGGCTCTTACTCTTTGAGCGGTCAATGGACCGTGTGGAACGGAAACAAAAACTATAACACCATAAAACTTGACCGGCTCGCGGAGGAGGTGGCTGATCTCCAAGTACAGGAGGCTGCCAACTCCATCCAAGAGCGTATCGCACAGATCTACACCCAGATACTCTATCTCGACGAGAACGTCAGTGTGAATGAGCAGATGCTGGAAACGAGCATGAAGAACGAAGAGCGTGGCAAGGAGATGGTCGCCGTAGGCAAGATGTCGAAGGCTGACCTCGCCCAGCTCTCAGCCCAGCGGGCTAATGACGAGTATGCCATCGTGGAGGCTAAGAGCCAGCTGATGAATTATAAGTTGCAGTTGAAGCAGTTGCTCGAGATCACGGACGAGGAGCGTTTCGACGTGGTCATCCCTGAACTCAGTGAGGAGCTCATCCTCGCTCCTATCCCTGAGATGCAGACGGTGTATGAGCGCGCTCTGCTGAGTCGCCCGGAGATTGAGCGTTCGCAGTTGGCTATCAAGAAAAGCGGCGTGAGCGTGGCCCTCGCCAAGGCTGGATGGATGCCGAGCGTGAATCTGACGGGTGGTGTGACTACCTCGACGAACTCGCTGAGCAGCAATGGCTGGGGCTCGCAGATGAAGAGCAATATGACCTCGTCGCTGGGTCTTGGTGTGACGATGCCCATCTATGACGGACGCTCGACGAAGACTTCCGTGAACAAGGCGAAGATACAGCAGTTGCAGGCTCAGCTCGACTTGCAGGATCAGCAGAAGACGCTCTACTCGGACATTCAGCAGTACTGGCTGAATGCCTGGACCAATCAGGAGAAGTATCAGGCGGCGAAGAGTAGCGTGGCGAGTGCCCAGGAGAGTTATGACCTGTTGTCGGAGCAGTTCCGGTTAGGGTTGAAGAACATCGTGGAGCTGATGACGGGTAAGGACAATCTGCTCTCGGCTCAGCAGAGCCAGCTGCAGTCGAAGTACCTGGCTATCTACAATCAGCAGATGTTGGAGTTCTATCAGAATGGGGAGATTAAGTGAGGAGTGAAAAGTAATAATAATATGAAAAAGATCGGAAAGAAAGGCTGGATTGCCATTGGAGTGGTCGCTGTGCTGCTGATGGCATGGTTGTTCCTGAGAGGTGGAAAGAAAGAAGGGAAAGTGTCGTTTGAAACGGCTAAAGTGGAGAATACGAACATCCACACGAGCATTACGGCTACGGGAACGATTGAGCCTGTGACCTCGGTGACCGTGGGTACACAGGTGTCGGGTATCGTGAGCCATCTCTACGTGGACTACAACTCGATCGTGAAGAAGGGCCAGGTCATTGCTGAGCTCGACCGTACAAACCTGATCAGTGAGCTGAATACGTCGAAGGCGAACCTCGCGAGTGCCGAGAGTACGGCTGCTTACGAGCGTGCTAATTATAATAGGTATAAGACGCTCTACGACAAGGGGCTGGTAAGTGCCGACGAATATGAGAGTGCGCTGTTGTCTTACCAGAAGGCTCAGCAGCAGGTGAACACCTCGCGTGAGAGTGTGCAGAAAGCACAGACCAACTTGGGCTATGCCACGATCACCTCGCCCATTGACGGTGTGATACTCTCGAAAGCCGTTGAGGAGGGTCAGACGGTGGCTGCCTCGTTTAACACGCCTGAGCTCTTCGTCATCGCACAGGACCTGACGAACATGCGTGTGATTGCCGATATCGACGAGGCTGACATCGGTGGCGTGAAAGAGGGACAGCGCGTGAGCTTCACGGTAGATGCCTTCCCCGATGATCATTTCGAGGGCACTGTGACTCAGGTGCGACAGCAGGCAAAGACGGAGAGTAATGTGGTGACCTACGAGGTGGTGATCTCAGCACCTAACAATGACCTGAAGCTGAAGCCGGGTCTGACGGCCAACGTGACCATCTATACCTTCGAGAAGAACGGTGTGCTGGCTGTACCCGCCAAGGCGCTGCGCTTCCATCCTAACGAGGCGTTGCTGCAGAAGGGTGAAACCATCGATGACTGCGAGGGCGACCATAAGCTCTGGACGAAGGAGGGGAATGTGTTCAAGGCCCACAAGGTAGAGATCGGTACCACGAACGGCGTGATGACGGAGATTACGAGTGGTATTGCCGCTGGGACTGAGGTGCTGGCTGATTTCGACATCTCAGGAGGCAGCCAGGCCGGGCAGGCTCAGCAGGGTGGGAATCCCTTCATGCCACGTCCGAGAAACAACAATAACAACAAGAGTAACAACAAGAGCGGAGGCAACGCCGCTCCTCCAAGACCGTAAGAATGGATGACAATAGAAAAGTAGTCATTGAACTGCAGAACGTAAAGCGCTACTTCCAGGTGGGCGAGGAGACGGTGAAGGCCCTGAGGGGTGTCTCGTTCAAGATCTATGAGGGCGAGTTTGTCACCATCCAGGGTACATCAGGTTCGGGCAAGTCGACGCTGCTGAACCAATTGGGCTGTCTCGACACACCTACGAGTGGCGAATATTTCCTCGACGGCATCAGTGTGCGCACGATGTCGAAGACCAAGCGCGCCCGTCTGCGCAATAGGAAGATTGGCTTCGTGTTCCAGAGCTATAACCTCTTGCCGAAGACCACTGCCCTGGAGAACGTGGAGCTGCCGTTGATGTACAATTCGGAGATATCGGCCGCTGAGCGTCGGGAAAGAGCCATCAAGGCTCTGCAGGCCGTGGGACTGGGCGACCGCATGTATCACAAGTCGAACCAGATGTCGGGAGGTCAGATGCAACGTGTAGCCATCGCCCGCGCACTGGTGAACGACCCTGCCGTACTGCTCGCCGACGAGGCAACGGGTAACCTCGATACGCGTACATCGTTCGAGATGCTCGTGCTCTTTCAGGAACTCTACAAGCAGGGCAACACGATCATCTTCGTGACCCACAATCCGGAGATTGCCGAATACAGCAGCCGTAACATCAACCTGCGCGACGGTAAGATCCGTGAGGACACGATCAATACGAATATCAAGTCGGCAGCAGAGGCTCTCGCCAAGTTGCCAGCACCAGTGGATGATTAATTGAGCAAGAAATGAACATTCTAAATCTTTTCAAAGTGAGCCTGAAGGCTGTGGCGAACAACAAGATGCGCTCGTTCCTCTCGATGCTGGGTATCATCATCGGGGTGGCAGCAGTGATCATCATGATGTCGATAGGCCAGGGCTCGAAGGAGAGCATCCGTGCCGAACTCTCCACGATGGGTACCAACCTGCTGACCATCCGCCCGGGTGCAGATATGCGTGGTGGTGTGCGTCAGGATCCGTCGGCGATGCAGACTTTGAAGATGGCCGACTACGAGCGTATCGTCCGTGAAAAGCGTTTCGTGACGAAAGTATCGCCTGAGGTGACGGCCAGCGGACAGGCCATCTACGGCAATAACAATACGAATGCCTCGATGTATGGCGAGAGTATCGACTACCTCGACATCAAGCAGTGGCCTGTGGAGGAGGGTGAATGCTTCACGGAGGAGGATATCAAGAAGGCGGCCAAGGTGGTCGTCGTGGGAACAACCATCGTGAAGGAACTCTTCGGCGAGAACGTCGATCCCATCGGCAAGACCATCCGCTTCAAGAGCATCCCTATGCGTATTGTCGGCGTATTGAAGTCGAAGGGATACAACTCGTGGGGTATGGACCAGGACAACGTGATGATAGCGCCTTACACCACCGTGATGAAGCGTATCGCAGCACAGACCTACTTCTCGAGCATCGTGTGCTCGGCAGTGACGGAGGAACTCTCTGATGCCGCCATCGAAGAACTGACACAGATGTTGCGCGACAACCATAAGCTGAAGGACGATGCCGCCGATGACTTCACCATCCGTTCACAGGCGGAGATGATGGAGACGATGTCGTCGACGATGGACACCGTGACGATCATCCTCGTGGTGGCTGCTGCCTTCTCATTGCTTGTGGCCGGTATCGGTATCATGAACATCATGCTGGTGAGCGTGACGGAGCGCACGAAGGAGATCGGCCTCCGTATGGCCGTAGGTGCCACGGGACCTGTTATCTCGCTGCAGTTCCTCATCGAGTCGGTATTGATATCCGTGACAGGCGGACTGCTGGGTGTGATGGTCGGAGTGGGGGCGAGTGCGTTCGTCTCGTCCTTCGGTATGCCTTCGAGCATCCCTGCATGGAGTATCTACGTGTCGTTCCTCGTTTGCGTGTTCATTGGTGTTCTCTTCGGCTATATCCCTGCACAGAAGGCTGCCAACATGGATCCGATTGAAGCCATCAGGCACGAGTAAACCAAACTAAATATATTATGCTAGACAAAAGACTGAAGACATTCATGCATATTGTGTTCTGGGCGTTCATGTTCCTGTCGCCCATGCAATATATGCGAGGCACGGGTATGTCGATGATCCAGTACCTGATGAACTGTATGTCATCGCTGCTGCTGATGATCGTGTTCTATGCCAACTACAAATGGTTGACGCCAAGGTACTTCGTTCCAGGTAAGCATCGATACTATACGGTGATCAACTTCGTTATGGTCGTCACATTTGCCCTTTTCCTACATTATTGGATGGACTACACGCGTGACCTGTTCCAACCGGTCGTGATGATATACCGTGTGCCTGACACACTCGACGACTTCCTGTTCTTCGTGCGCGACTGTATCAATTTCTGTATCTTCATTACTGCTGCCACCTGTCTCAAACTGGCGCAGCAATGGCTCTGGGCTGACAAAGCCCTTAAGGCTGCCGAGGCTGCAAAGGTGTCAGCCGAACTGGGTAACCTTCGTTCACAGATCAATCCCCACTTTCTGCTGAACACGCTCAACAATATCTATGCGCTGACGGCCATCGACACCGACCGTGCACAGGATGCCATCGAGCAGCTCTCGAAACTGCTGCGCCACATGCTCTATGACAACCAGGAATCGGAAGTGCCCCTACAGGATGAGATCCAGTTCCTCGACAACTATATTAATCTGATGAAGATCCGTCTGCCGAAGTCGGTCGATGTCAGATTCCTGCGCGATGTGCAGAATCCTGAGGTCCGTGTATCCCCCTTGTTGTTTATCTCACTGGTCGAGAATGCCTTCAAGCATGGCATCAGTCCTACGGAACCCAGTTTCGTACATATCACCTTGACGCAGAAAGGGAAAGATCTCTGCGTCACTATCGAGAACTCAAACTATCCGAAGTCGGAAGAGGACCGTAGCGGTCATGGCATCGGTTTGCAGCAGGTACAGCGTCGCCTGGATCTGGCCTACTACAACCGCTACGAGTGGACTCAGAACGTATCTGACGACGGAACTGTCTATTCATCAATTATCAAAATCAAATTATGACTATCACTTGTGCTATTATCGATGATGAGCCTCTGGCTGCCGATCTGCTGGCAGGCTACGCCAAACGTACACCGTACCTGAAACTGAAAGGGACCTACAACAGCGCCGTCGTGGCGATGAAGGACCTGCGCGAGAATCCTGTGCAGCTGCTCTTCCTCGACATCCAGATGCCTGACTTCTCGGGCATTGAGTTCGCCAAGATCGTGCCGAAGGATACTCGTATCATCTTCACTACCGCCTTCTCACAGTATGCCGTTGAAGGATTCAAGGTGAATGCGCTCGACTATCTTCTGAAGCCCATCTCTTATCGCGACTTCCTGGCGGCCACCGACAAGGCGCTCGACTACTTCAACGTGCTGATGCGACGTAATGTGTGCATTCGTGATCGCTTCATGTTCGTCAAGAGCGAATACAAGCTGCTACGTGTGCGTCTCGATGACATCCTCTATATCGAGGGTCTGAAGGATTATGTGCGCATCTGCCTGAAGGATGGCGAGAAACTCGTGTCGCTCATGTCGATGAAGAAGCTCGACGAGTATCTGCCCAAGCCGGAGTTCCTGCGTACGCACCGTTCCTATATCGTCCACATGCCTGAGGTAGAGGCCATCGACCGCTTCAGGATCGTCTTCGGCGATGTGTTCCTCCCCATCTCCGACAACTATAAAGACGAGTTGCAGTTCTACTTCGACCAGCATACGCTAGCATAAAAAACGTTAAAAGCGGTGTGTCATGCACCGCTTTCACGTCTTTTTTTATAACTTTGCATGCGTTAAGCAGATTATTACTCATTTTTAAACGTTAATGATATGGTAAACTACAAAGATTTAGGTCTCGTAAATACTCGCGAGATGTTCAAGAAGGCTGTAGCTGGTGGCTACGCTATTCCCGCTTTCAACTTCAACACAATGGAGCAGATGCAGGCCATCGTTCAGGCTGCTGTTGAGACAAAGTCACCTGTCATCATGCAGGTTTCCAAGGGTGCTCGTAACTATGCTAACGCTACTATCCTTCGCTACATGGCAGAGGGTGCTGTAGCTTATGCAAAGGAGCTGGGTTGCCCCAATCCCCAGATTGTGCTTCACCTCGACCATGGTGACAGCTTCGAACTCTGTAAGGATTGTATCGACATGGGCTTCTCTTCAGTGATGTACGACGGTTCTTCACTGCCTTACGAGGAGAATATCAAGATCTCTCGTCAGGTTGTAGAGTATGCTCACAAGTATGATGTTACTGTAGAGTGTGAGCTCGGCGTTCTCGCTGGTGTTGAGGATGAGGTTGCCTCTGAGGTTAGCCATTACACCAAGCCTGAGGAGGTTATCGACTTCGCTACCCGCACAGGTTGTGACTCACTGGCTATCTCTATCGGTACTTCTCACGGTGCTTACAAGTTTAAGCCCGAGCAGTGCACACGCGATCCGAAGACTGGTAAGCTCGTTCCTCCTCCATTGGCATTCGACGTGCTGCATGAGATCGAGCAGAAGCTTCCTGGATTCCCCATTGT
>JAEETB010000117.1 GCA_016286575.1 Prevotella sp. | reverse complement strand
ATCTGGGCAGACAATATGGAAATGCTGACTCCGAAAACTAACGCAGACGATGGACTATCTTCAACAAATCCTGAGTGAAATACATTTCGTAGTTCCTACTACGGGTTCCATCATCTCAGGTGTCTTAGCGTGTGTGCTATTACTGTTCTCAGCGCTTGCTTCGGGATCAGAGATAGCATTCTTTTCTTTATCGCCTAACAACCTGAATGAGCTTGATGAAGATAAGAGTGATACCGATCGCAAGATCCTTAAGCTTCGTGAAGATTCTGAACGTACATTGGCAACCATCCTGATTGCCAATAATCTGATCAACGTTACCATCATCATGTTGCTCAACTATTTCATAGCGCATGTTGTGGATTTTGGTAATGCTGTGTGGCTGGAGTTTATTGTAATCACCGTCATATTGACTTTCCTCCTGCTTTTGTTTGGCGAGATTATGCCTAAGGTCTATGCAGGACAGCATACATTGGCATTCTGTCGTTATACGGCTGATGGCATTCTCTTTTTAAGTAAGGTCTTTCATCCGTTGTCTGAGATTCTGATCAAAACAGGCCTTCTGGCTGAGAAGGTGGTTCAGAAGGAGAATCATGTGCTGAGTGTCGATGATCTCGAGCAGGCGCTTGAGCTGACTGACAAGGAAGAGCTGAAGGAAGAGAAGAACATGCTGGAGGGTATTGTCCGCTTTGGCGATGAGACAGCCAAGGAGGTTATGACCTCACGTCAGGATGTGGTAGACCT
Organism: Prevotella sp.; assembly: GCA_016286575.1. Lineage (GTDB taxonomy): Bacteria > Bacteroidota > Bacteroidia > Bacteroidales > Bacteroidaceae > Prevotella. The sequence continues at coordinate 8,402 of JAEETB010000117.1, read as the reverse complement.
CGATTTCCGTCTGCCGTTCCCTGAGGTTCTCAAGTGTATCATCGAGAACAACTACTCACGCATTCCCGTCTATCAGGACACGATCGACAATATCAGAGGTATTCTCTATATCAAGGACCTGTTACCCCATTTGTCGAAACCAGCCACATTCCGTTGGCAGTCTCTGATACGTCCTCCATATTTCGTGCCTGAGACCAAGAAGATTGATGACCTGTTGCGCGACTTCCAGGAGAACAAGGTTCACATCGCCATTGTGGTAGATGAATTCGGTGGAACCAGCGGTATCATTACCCTTGAGGATATTCTGGAGGAAATTGTTGGCGAGATCAATGACGAATATGATGAGGAAGAGAAGAACTACACCCGTATCAACGCCAACACTTATATCTTCGAGGGCAAGACGTTGCTCAGCGACTTATACAAGATCCTGAATCTCGACGACGAGACTTTCGAGGAGGTTGAAGGCGATGCCGACTCATTGGCAGGTCTGCTTCTTGAGATCAAGGGAGATTTCCCAGAGTTACATGAGCGTATCGACTACAAGAACTTCACGTTCGAAGTGACTGAGATCGATGAGCACCGTATCTCCAAGATCAAAGTCGTTATCCACGAAAAGCCCGCACAAGAATAAAAAAGAATCCCGCTCGAGAAAGCGGGATTTATTGTTATTTGTACTTTTCTATCAGCCCTTCAGCCTGTGCGTCTCCCAGATCCCGGGCTTTCTGGAGGTTGGCTATTCCCTCTGCCTTCTGTCCTTTCAGACACTGGGCCAGTCCTAAGAACAGATAACCATCGCTATTGTCAGGATCAACCTGTATACACTCCTGAGCTGTCACGATGGCTTGGTCATACATGCCGACTCTGACTTCCAGTGACGCCTTCTCAGCGTAATACAGGATCTCCTGTGGATTCATCTGTATCGCACGGTTGATGTCGTTAAGAGCCTGCTGATAGAGACGACCCTTGATCTCAGCCTGATGGCGGACATAGTAGAAATTGTCATCGATGGTAGCCTTCATCAGATCCTCATACTCGTTCATGTCATTGATGCCATCACGATATTTCCCTGCATTGACTCTGGCCTGAGCCCGTGCCCAGAGATACGGTGCAGCCTCTTTCAGATAAGGCTTCGAGAAAGTATTCATCGTACTGTCCATCAGTGCCAGCATGGCTGTGGTGTCTTTCTGCATTTCCTTGCAACGGGCTGCGGCATAGAAGATCTCGGCACTGCGCAGTTCTGTATCTGAAAGCTCGTGATAGATGTCATAGGCTTCATCGTAATGCTGCTGGGCAAAGAGGATAGCTGCCTCCAATTGGCGATAGGTAGGCTGTGGAGCAATACCGATGGCCTCCCTGATTTCCGACAATGCTTTGTCGAGACTCCAGTTGGGATAGGGCTGTGCACTCTGATAGATTTCCTTATTATAGATCAGACGGGCATACGAGAAATGAGCCTCTTCCTTCTTCTCTGCCAGTTTGATGGCTTGCTCCATATCCTTCTGGGCAGATGCGAAATCACCGTTGTTTGTCAGCATCTGCGCACGATAGGAATAACCGTCTGGCGAGTTGGGGAATTTCTCTATGAAATCGTTGACCATCATCACATAGGTGAGTGAATCAGCCTGACTGTTGGCCAGATACAGGGCCAGCGTGGCTTCCGTGATGTTGTCAGGCAGTTCCTTCTTGATAGATGTCAGCTTCAGGGTCGCATCATTCATGGTGAAACCCGTTATCTTCAGAGAGTCGGCAAAACTGGCTCCGACGGCATAGCTCAGGGTATCCTTCAGTGAGGCTGGTTGCTGCATGAGTCCGATTACCTCGCCTGCTTCGTTCACCAACGGACAGCTCACCGTATTCTCAGGCATCGTCATCGCCACCGTATAGTAGTCGTAGTTCTGATGGAACTTCTCAGCCTTGCGCACCACACCCATCTTCACATTCTTGACCTCATGATAGGGCAGGAGCCACACGTTGCTGCCCTCTGAGGCTGTGGTCGCGCTGATGCCGATAGGCTGTGTCTTTCCCTTCACACGGAACTTCACAACATCATACATGTCGTTGGCTCCGAGAATACCGACGACAGGCAGTTCCTTCCCCTGGAAGTCGATGATGACAGCACGAGTCGCGCCCTTGAACGGTGTGAAGTTGCTGACTGCCTCACCATTCGCACCTGTGAAGAAACCGTTGCTGCTCGCAATCAGCGAACCGTCAGCAGAAAAAGTCTTCAGGGTGAACACCGACTTCGAGGCGTTCTTCACCCAGCCTGGCTGAGCAGATAAAGGTAAAAAGGCAAAAAGGTAGAAGGGTAAAACCAATATCCACCTCTTGACCATCATGTTTCTGTTATGATTCATCATTATCATCTGTTTACTATTTTACTTTCAAAAGTTGTTTCGCGTTCGAAATGGCTGCCTCAGAGACATCGCTTCCACTGAGCATCTGGGCAATCTCAGAGATACGTTCCTCAGGCGACAAGGCACGCATTCTGCTGATCGTACCCTTGTCCGTTTCCTCTTTCTCCACCTTGTAGTGGGCAGATCCGAGTGCAGCTATCTGTGGCAGGTGTGTGATACTGATCACCTGGCGCTCATGCTGTCCCATCTCCTGCATAATCTGTGCCATCTTCTCGGCAGTCTTGCCACTGACACCAGTATCAATCTCGTCGAAGATAATCGTAGGCAACTTGACAGCTCCACTGATCATCGCCTTCAGCGACAGCATCACTCGGGCGATCTCACCACCCGAGGCCACCTGAGAGATTGGTTGGAGTGGGGTGGAGGTGTTGGCACTGAAGAGGAAGGCCACCTGGTCTTGTCCGCTGGTTCCGAGAGCACCCTCGTTCATCTGGATGCTGAAGCGTACATGAGGCATACCCAGCGGAATCAGTCTGTCCTGCATCTCCTTCTCTATCTGCTTGGCTGCCTTCGTACGGAGCTTCGTCAACACGTCCGCTGCTTTCTTGGCCTGCATCTGCTGCTGGGCGACTTTCTTCTGAAGTTCTTCCAGCGCCTCGTCGCTATTCTCTATGCGATCCAGCTGCAGCTTCAGCTCGTCGCGTTTCTCCATCAGTTCCTCAACCGTCTCCACATGGTATTTCTTTTCCAGGTCGTAGAGCTTGTCCAGTCTGTTGTTGATGACATCCAACTCGTTGGGGTCGAAATCCACCTGTTCCATCTGACTGCCGATTTCCTGCGCGATATCTTTCAGTTCGATATACGTGCTGTCCATCCGTTCCACCAGTTCCCTGGCATCGGGCAGCACCTTCTCAATCTGTCTGATGGCTGAGAGGGCAGTCTTCAACGACCCTACGACACCTATACCTTCTGCCGAGAGTGCATGGTCAGCCTCGTAGAGGGCACTCTTGATCTCCTCCGAGTGTGACATCGTCTCGCTTTTCTGCTCCAGCTCTTCCTGTTCACCTTCCACGAGATTGGCCTGCGACAGTTCGTCGCACTGGAACTGGAGGAAATCTGCATTCTGACGATTCTGCTCGATACTCTCCTTGAGTGCCGCCAGTTCCTTCTCCGTCGCATGAAATTGAGTGAAGGCCTGCTGATAGGCTGCCAGTTCCTTCTCGTCGTCAGCGATGATGTCCACCACATTCAACTGGAAATCCTGCTTGTTGAGCAACAGGTTCTGGTGCTGGGAATGGATGTCAACCAGTCGTTCTCCGAGTTCCTTCAGCATAGTCAGCTGTACGGGTGTATCATTGATGAACGCGCGACTTTTTCCTGCCGCCGTCAGTTCCCTTCTGATGATACAGTCTGCCGCATCATATTCGATATCGTTCTCCTCGAAGAAATCCTCCATACCGTAGCGCGAGAGGTCGAACTGCGCTTCGATCACACATTTCTCAGCACCCTGCTTGATGGCTTTCGAGTCAGCCCGCTGACCCAGTAGCAGCCCGATGGCACCGAGGATGATACTCTTTCCTGCTCCAGTCTCACCAGTGATGACCGAGAAGCCCGGATAGAGCTCAATATCCAGCTCATCAATCAGCGTGAAGTTCTTGATATATAAATGTTTCAGCATTTTAATTCTTTATTTTCTCCCAACTGCTGTTCTGCGAGGCATTGATGCCCATCAGCAGCTCGTAGATACGTTCCTTTTCTTTCTGCGTGCCCTTGCCCTTGTAGATGTTCACCAGTTCGTCGCGCTTGAAGTCCGTCCAGATCTGTGGCAACAGACTGAGCGGCTTGTCCTCGTGAGCTTTCTTCAGACCCTCTTCCAACGCCGTAGAGATTTCCGATCGGCCACGCTCCGCATTGTTCGGCATCTCGTCGAGACCCTTACGATAATAGTCATATTGCAACTGTCGGAAGGGGCTCATCGCTCCGTCGAGATAATCGTTGATAATGGCAAAGCGGTTACGGCTGTCCTCAAACGACTTCCATCCCGGGAATCCCAGGTTCTGCGCATTGTTCACGAGATACATACACTGTTGCAGGATCTCTGAACCACCCATCGGAGAGAAACTGTCCAGATCGAGTCCGATGATCAGATAAGCGTAGTAGGCGAGTAGGGCAGTCAGCTGGTTGTCCACATTCTCATCCATGAAGTTCAGTTGGTCGAACTGCTTGAACTCAAAATGGAAGTTCTCGTCCTTATTATTATATAAGGTGGACGTGTAGGCAGAGTTGAATACCGGACGATTCGCCTGGATCAAAGCCGTACATTCGAAGCGGTTCTCCTCACGGATATATTTGGTCACCGTGATATTAAGGCTACAGACGATACGCTCGTTCTTCTGGAACTGCAGGTTAGTCCACTGGCGTTCGTTGACAAACTGCTCCACCGTCTGTTGCAGGTTCTCAAACACACTGACATCCGAGCCCTGAATCTGACTGTGGTTGATATTAACCTTGACTTGCAGCTCCTGAGCAAAAGAAGTGACAAGTGACAGATGAAAAATGAAAAGTAGGACTAATACTTTCATTTCTGTGCTTCGCGAAGACGGATACGTGTCAGCACCTGTTTGGTGTTATAGGTGAAGTCGCCTGAAAGGATCCAGCTGTAATAGCCCGGATCGATATGCAGCACGTCAGCCACAGGGAGTCCCTTGTGCTTGCCGAAGTTGAACACCTCCGTCAGTTTGGGCTTGCCGTTCTGATCGAGAACAGGGTTACCGTTACGGTCTTTCACTTCACCCCAGACGATACGGCCAGCGAAGTCCACGTTGTTGTTCTGTTTCGAGAACTCTGCCAACTTATCCATATCGTTCTCTAGCACCTTCTCTTCGTCCTCGTTGGCACCAGGGGCATATTTGTCGAGCTGACCCATCAGCACGCGATAGGTAGCCTCGGTATCCTGATCGGCGCGGTGAGCCTCGAAGTCTTCCTCCATCTTCCGACCGCAGTAGAACTTATAGGCAGCAGCCAGGTTGCGTCGCTCCATCTTCCTGAAAATCGTACAAGCATCGATCATGCGGCACTTGCTGAAATCGAAGTCGATGCCAGCCCTCAGAAACTCCTCAGCGAGCAGTGGGATATCGAAGTTGTTCGAGTTGAACCCGGCGAAGTCCGAGCCCTTGAACTTATCAGCCAGCGTCTGTGCCAACTGTTTGAAGGTCGGTTTGTCCTTCACATCCTCGTTTGATATACCTGTCAGCTGGGTGATGATGGGTTCGATGGGCTTCTCGGGATTGACCAGCTCGTCGCCACGCTCTTCCTCACCATTGGGGCTTACTTTGATATATGATATCTGAATGATTCGATCCTTGACCAAATCAAGACCGGTCGTCTCCAAGTCGAAGATGACCAGTGGTTTTGTAAGATTGAGTTTCATTCTCTATACTATAAACTCTAAACTTTAAACTCTAAACTTAATCGTTGATCAGCATTGGCATCATCAGCATCAGCACATCCTGGTTCTCAGGCTGCTCTGAAGGAATCACGAGACCAGCACGGCTGGGGTCAGCCAACTGGATGATCACCTCCTGACAATCGAAGTTACTCAGGATCTCAATGAATGAAGAGCCTTTGAAACCGATCGACATGGGTTTGCCGTTATATTCACAGGTCATGCGCTCGGTAGCCGTTCTTGAGAAGTCGTAGTCCTCAGCATCGAGTTGCAGGGTAGAACCCTCCACGTGGAAACGGATCAGGTTGCTCGAGCCATTGGCAAACGGCTGAACACGACGCAAGGCAGCCAACAGCCCCAGACGGTCTGCACGCAACTCGTTCGGGTTGTTCTGTGGAATTACCGAGTTGTAGTTCGGGAATCGGCCCTCTATCAGTCGGCACTGCAGGATTCCGTCCCCATAGTTGATCTCAGCATTACGCTCGTCGAAGCGGATGATCACATCGCCACCATCCTTACCCAGCAGGTTCTTCAGCAGGTTGGCTGGTTTCTTGGGCAGGATGAACGAGGCAGGCTGTTCGCTCTTGATGGTAAACACCTTATTGCGCACCAGCTTATGTCCGTCACTGGCCACAACAGCGAGACAATCGGGTGTCAGGTCGAAATAGATACCGTTCATCACGGGGCGCAGTTCGTCCTGAGCCGTTGCGAAGATTGAGCGGTTGATATTCTCTGCCAGCGTCAGGTTGGGCATGGTGATGCTATTGGCGAAATCGCTGATGGGCTGAGCCATGGGGAATTCATCCGCATTCTCGATAGGCAGTGAGAACAGACCGTTCTGATAGGAGATCTTCACGATGTTCTGCTCCTGGTTCACGTCGAAGGTGATGGGCTGCTCCGAGATACCCTTTACGGCATCGAGCAGTAACGAGTTACCGATGGCGAAGCGACATGCTCCGTCGCTTTCCGTCAGTTCTAACTGTGTTTTCATCACATTCTCGCTGTCTGAAGCAGTCAGATGGAGGATGTTGTCACTGATTTCAAAAACGAAATCGCCCAGGATAGGAAGGGCGTTTTTGCTGTTAATGACTTTCGAGAGTGCAGAGAGCTTGCTGCTCAGAGCTGTGCTTGATAATGTAAATCGCATAATTATTATAGTTCTTTTGTCCTTAATTACATATTATATAATTGGGACAAAATTACAAAAAAACGTTGTAATGAACAAAATAATTGGCAAAAAATTGTGCTATTCAAACTATTTTTAGTAATTTCGCCACGTGAAAACGAAAAAATCAACAAATAAAAACAATTAAGCAATGGAATTAACAGGAAGAATTATCGCCGTTATGGCAGCCCAGAGTGGCGTATCAGCGCGTACAGGTAACGCCTGGATGTCTCAGGAGTACGTCATCGAAGTCCCCGGTCAGTATCCCCGTAAGTGTGTGTTCCGCCTCTTTGGCGAAGACCGCATCAAGCAGTTCAATATTCAGCAGGGAGAGGATCTGACCATTCAGTTCGATATCGATGCCCATGAGTACAATGGCCGCTGGTTCAACGAGATCCGTGCCTACAATGTCGTTCGCGGTCAGGTGGCCCAGCCCGTTGCAGGTGCTCCTGCTGCAGCCCCGTTCCCACCGGCTGGTGCAGCTACGGCCCCGTTCCCTCCGGCACAGGAGCCCGCAGCTGAGAACGCAGCCGACGATCTGCCCTTCTAAGGCGTATCTAAAAATATGATCATATGAAGAAGTTTTTTGTGATGGCCCTGTCTCTTCTGTTCGTGGGGACGGTAGGCAATGCGAAAGTGAACGGAACTGACAGTGAACCCTCCGACGATGTGGAGGCTGTCGACTTAGGTCTGAGTGTGAAGTGGGCAAACATGAATGTGGGCGCCACGAAGGATTCCGGCTTTGGCTCTTACTTCGCATGGGGTGAGGTCAAGCCCAAGCAATTCTATTCCTGGGGCACCTATGTATGGAGCAAGGGCGATACACAATACCCGCTCAAGTACACGACCACCGACCGAAAGACTCAGCTCGTTCCCTCCGACGATGCAGCCCGCACCAATTGGGGAGGGGAGTGGCGCATGCCCACTGTCGATGAGTTTGAGGAACTGACCGACCTGACCAAGTGCGATTGGGAATGGATCACGAAGGACGGTGTCAACGGCTATAAGGTCACCGGAAAGAAGACGGGCAAATCCATATTCCTGCCCATCACCGGATTCCGTTTCTACGAGGCGGTACAGTTCCGGGCCATCAACGGCATCTACTGGTCATCAACCCTCGACACAGGCACACCCAACAAAGCATGGTGTCTGGAGTTCGATTTCCAGAATGTCAACGTCACCACCGGCAAGCTGTCCAGCAACCGCTTCAGCGGCCGTTGCATCCGCGCCGTCAAATAGCCAAACTTAACGATTGTCTTTTAACTAACACCCGCTCAACATCTGAGCGGGTTTCTTATTGTTGCAAAATTTCAAATATCGCTGTATAATACTTATTTGCCGATTTTCAGTCTTCATTTTTACTGCCTAACTAGGAAAAAATTTCTCGTGCACTAGAAAGATAATTTTCTTCGCCTGGAGCGCAAAATCCGTCTTTAAT
>JAEETB010000116.1 GCA_016286575.1 Prevotella sp. | reverse complement strand
GACACCGGCATCACGGAAGCGTTGCTGCAGCTCTTGCGACTGTCCGCCTACGGCCATGATGTGTCGCGGGGCTATCGTCAGGAAATTGTTGGCATAGTGCATCTCGTCATCATGGTCGATGGGGATGATCTCGAAGCCTCTCCCTTTGATATACTCGACAAACGACTGATCCTGTTTCCAGAGGGCATATTCCTTGGTGCCCGGCTTGCGTGCCCAGATGTCGCAGGTGTTGTACTCCGGCGAGCCGGGCAGAGCCTCGTAGCGGCTTCTGACCATTGTGCAGAGGTTGCTGTCGATGATATTGAAGTGGGTGTCGAGGTGCATCTGCATCTGCCATAGCTTATGGTCGCGCACGACGACGATGGTGTCGTGACCGAAGGCGTCGGCCTCCATCAGTTGGCGGATACCCTCGTCGTTAGTACGCATGCCACAGCCGATCAGCGAGATGTTGCCGGCGGGGATATAGTCGCCGCCTTCGAGCCGTCCCTCGCCCTTGATACGGAGGATGGGCTTCAGTCCGAGGTGCTCGTAGCAGAGCTCGATGATGTTGGTCTCAGGGGCGCGCTGGCTGCTGTTCATGTTGCAGATGATGTGCCCCTTGGGTGTGGTGATACTCTGGTCGCGGGTGAAGTAGAGGTTCATCAGCGGGTTCTGGATATACTGCGCCTCGTAGCCCGTGTTATTGTCGGTCATCGAGAGTTTCACCGTGGGCTGCAGCAGGATGCAGCGGATCAAGTCGAAGCGCGACAACTTCTTCAATATATCCTGACGGTATTCCTCGGTATATTCGGCACTCTCATCAGGGATGCTGCTGATGTCGTAGACCAGCACGTTGGCAGCGAGTGTCCGCAGACTGTCGATGCCAACCTCATTAAGAATGCCCTGCACGGTGTGCACCCGGATGCCGTTGGCCTCGAGCATGGCGATGTAGCCCCGATGCTCCTCGGCGGCTTTGTCGACATCGAAATAGTCCTCGAAGAGTCCTGCTGAGGGGTGGATGACGCCATTGAAGAGTTCCTGCCCCGGTGTGTGCATCAGGATATCGCCTGCTTTCGACCATTCGGCCTGAGGGTAGGCCATCTTGCCTGTGTCCTGTGCCTGCGTCGTCAAGCCGCAAAATATAAGGATGGCGGCCAGCATCCATCTGTTCACCTGTTTCATAGAGTCTGTTAATCTGCTGCAAAGATACAAATCTTTTATGAGATTCTGACATAATGACACAAAAAAGAGGGAAAAAAAGAAAAACTGCTCGATTGTTCGGCAAAAAATGCTTACCTTTGCAGCAATTTATTAATAGGTTTAACAATATAGCATTAAGAGTATGAAAAAGATTCTGATGACGCTCGCAGCCGTCCTTTGCTGCGCAATCACCGCCTCGGCACAAGATGCCCAGACGGACAGGAACCGAACGTATAGGATTACGTTGAACGATGTACAATATGCCCACCACAACGAGGAAATGTCGGCTGGTGATGCTGTGGGTAAGATTATCACCGGCGCTCTGACTGGTCAGACCTCTGTACAGGCTACCAAGTATGAAGATGATGTTAAGAACGCTATCATCAAGGGGCTCTCTGGTGCCTACCGCTTTAGATACAACGACGGATTATTGCAGTTGAACGATGTTGTGGAAGAAGGCAACCTTGTGGTCGATGCCATCATCATCAACATAAAGTCGAATTCAAGTAGCCGCACGTGGAAGGACAAGGAAGACAAGACAAAGGTATCCATCACATATACGGGCGTGGCTGAGGTGATGCTTACGCTGAAGGATGCCAAGACCGGTGAGATTATGGCCAATCCTTCGTTTAAAGGTCAGGGAACCTCAGGTTCATCTTATTCCACCTCTGATAAAGCCATCCAGGATGCGCTCAACGGACTTTCGAACCGCATCACTGCATGGTTCAACAATTACCGTCCGCTATGTGCCAACATCATAGAAGGTGGTGCTGCCAAGAAGGACAAGCAGAAAGAAGTATATATCGACCTCGGTAGCAACGAAGGTGCCTTCGTCGGCTTGCACATGGGCGTCTATGAAGTGAAGACTATCGCCGGTCGTGAGGCAAAATCACAAATCGGCAAACTGAAAATCGAGGCCGTAGAGGGCGACGACATCAGTCGCTGCAAGGTTCAGAGCGGCGCTAAGGATATCAAGGCCGCTCTCGACGCAGGCAATAATCTCATAGTCATCTCTATGTGACACAAAAGGACACAAAGGGGTCTGACCCTTTTGTGTCACGCCGCAGCGACGGCTCTTACCACCCGAACTTCAAGCCGATGAAGGTGGACAAGGATTTCAGCGCGGCACGATATGCCAGCGGCGTGGCCAACGAACTGCTCTGGGCGCTCGAGGGCCTGGTAGAAGAAAGGTAAAAAGGTAATAAGGTAAAAAAGTAAAAAAGTGAAACAATAAAAAGGCCGTAAGCGTTCCAGTTGTTTCAATTATTCCAATTATTCCAATTCCAATTAGAAAAATGAGCGTGCAAACTCTCTTTATATATTATATAACTAATTGATATATAAGTAGTTATATATATAATAAGCAAAATTGGGATATCAAAAAAACAAACTGGAATTGGAATAACTGGAATACTCGGTCATTAACAATTCATCTAAATAGCAGATAACCAATGAAATACGACATTAGTAAAGCGACTGCGCCCGCTATGCCGGACCTCGGTAAAGGCACAGAATGTATCAAACTTCTGCTCACGCAGGCCTCGAAAGACATGCACGAACCCCTCGTTCCGATGCTCTTTCCCTCTCTTGGCGCACACATCAGCGGTACGGAATTTCAGTACCCTGACTTCAGTTGGAAGGAACCATGCGGCATGATGGCCAATCTGGTGGCAAAAAGCGGCGATAACAAGGACTTTAGTGAGTATTATCTGAGGACAAAATAACCCGTCAGTATCGTGCAATAACCCATCCTTATTGTCGATTAAGGGTGGGTTATTTGTAACAAAAGAACCGTCCCTCTGTTAGGGTGAAAAATATTTCGAGAAAAACTTGAAAAAAGTTCGATAAATATTTGGTAATATGAAAATTATTTTGTAACTTTGCAATGAATAAGAGAATTCATTGCAAAGCTATGGCAAAGGCGGGAAGAACTACCCGATGTAGTTGGTTCGCTTAATAATATAATACCACGAAAAATTTTTAAAGGTATGATTGAACTTTATCTTTCAAAGGTTACCGAGACTTCGGAATCGGAACAGGCGGGTAAGTACTACGCCCGAGTGAGTTACAAACAGACCATGGGGGATTCGGCGACAGTGGCTTCGCCACGGGTAGCTAAACCTCGGTGGTCCCTCGCAGTGGTGCGGGGGATCATTTGTTTGTGCGGCTAATCGCACTTTGCACACGAGGGGCGATGTGTGCAATTGTAATTGTGGGCGCACACGGGTTTAAACAATTTGAATTAATACGAAGTAAACTTGTAAAAAAAGTTAAAAACATATATATTGGAAGGAAAAATGCATGTGGAAATGTCGGTTTTTTCGTAACTTTGTAGCCAATTGTATACAATAAACCGTATTAAAATATGAACGCTAATCTTAAAAACATTGCGAATTCCTTTGCAGAGGAATATTGTAGTGACGCCATCTATCCGGCGCATTTGTTCAAGGCCGTTCTTCATAAGGAAATCGGTCTGGTGCATTTTATTGAATCTGAACTGGACAAGGATTACTTCTATCTCCAGGATTGGGCCGACGTGCAGATGCAGCTGGCTCCGCGTGCCGTTCGTCCGATGCGCGACTTGGAGTACAGTCCCGAGGCTCAGGCAGTGCTCGACGAGGCTGAGAACTATCAGGTGAAGTTCGACCTCGACGAGTGTACCGACGTCTGTGTGCTCGCCGCCCTGGTGACTCCGGGTGTGGGCTTCTCGTTCGACCAGTTGAAGACCCTGCCGCTGACGCCCTCTGACATCAGTGCCAAGATGGGAGGCGGTGCGAACGTGGAGGCTCCCTACATGGAGGGTGCCGAGCTGACGAAGAAGACCCCGGCCGCAGGTGGCAAGGGCAGTATCGCGAAGTACTGCGTTGACAAGACCGCCATCGCCCGTGCCGGCAATCTGGACAACGTCATCGGATTTGAGAAGGAAATCTCCGTCATCTACGAGATACTCGGTCGTAAGACCAAGGCCAACCTGCTGATCACGGGTGAGGCCGGTGTCGGCAAGACCTCGCTGGTGAACGGTTTCGTCCGTGAGCTGGCTGCCGACCATGTGCCGGGCTTCCTGAGCGGGGCCGTGGCCTATGAGCTCGATACTGCCGCCCTCGGTGGCGACGCCCAGTACAAGGGTGAGGTGGAGGACCGCTTCAAGAACGTGATCAACGAGGTGGAGGCGCTGCCCAATGCCGTGCTCATCATCGAGTCGATCGACAAGCTGTTCGACAAGCAGGGCTCGCTGTTCGGCGCTTCTTCCATCCTGAAGAACGAGTTGTCGAAGGGCCGTCTGCAGCTGCTCGCTACCTCGAGCATCGACGGCTTCACGAAGAATATCGAGACTGACAAGGAGATGACCTCTAAGCTGGAGAAGATCACCGTTGAGGAGCCGACAGCCGACCTGGCACTGCGCATCCTGAAGGGTGCCATCCCCGCCTACGAGGAGTATCACGGCCTGAAGGTCGACGAGACGGTGATGGACGAGGCTATCCGTCTGGCCAAGCGCTATCTGACGGAGAAGTCGCTGCCCGACTCAGCCTTCGACCTGATTGACCGCACGATGGCCCAGGTGAAGACGATGAACGACCTGACCGACAGCATCATCGACGATCTGAAGGGCAAGCTGGAGGCTATCAAGGCCTCGGCAGAGGGTAAGGACAAGGCCGACGAGGGTCTGATGAAGGAACTCGACTGGCTCAACTATGAGTTATTTAATAAGGTAAGTTGCATCCTGCTGGCCGGTGTCGACAGCGATACTGACTTCAGCAAGATCGCTACCATCCAGGAGCGTATCGACTTCCTGGCCGGTATCCTCGACAAGCTGACCGAGCTGGGTGCTGAGAAGCGCACCGACCTGAAGACCGACGACCTGAGTGCCGTTGTGGCTAAGCAGACTGGTATACCTCTCGGTAAGGTTCAGACGAAGGAGCGCGACCGACTGATGGGTGCTGAAGAGACCCTGAAGAAGCGCGTCGTCGGTCAGGATCACGCTGTGAAGAAGGTGCTCGACGCCGTTTACGAGGCCCGCTCAGGTCTGAGCAAGAAGGGTCAGCCGATGGGCTCGTTCTTCTTCCTCGGTCCGACCGGTACCGGTAAGACGGAGTTGGCCAAGGCCCTGGCAACCTTCCTCTTCGGCGACGAGAGCGCACTCATCCGCTTCGATATGTCGGAGTTCAAGGAGGAGCACTCGGTGGCTCTGCTCTATGGAGCGCCTCCGGGATACGTCGGTTACGAGGAGGGTGGTCTGCTGGTGAACAAGATCCGCCAGAACCCCTATGCCGTCGTACTGTTCGATGAGATTGAGAAGGCTCACAAGAGTGTGTTCGACCTGTTCCTGCAGATCCTCGACGAGGGTAAGCTGCACGACCGTCTGGGCCGTGTGGGTGACTTCTCGAATGCCCTGATCCTCTTCACCTCGAACATCGGTGCACAGACCATCGTGGAGAAGTTCAACAGCGGTGTCATCCCCGAGAACAACGAGCTGATGGACATCATGCAGGGCTACTTCCGTCCGGAGTTCCTCGCCCGTCTGACAGAGATCGTTCCATTCTCACCGATCACCGACAAGACCGTGACGAAGATCTTCGATATCCACTTGAAGGGATTGCTGAAACTGCTTGAGGAACAGAACATTGAGCTGACGCTTGATCCTAAGGCTCGTGAGGCTATTGCCCTGCGTGGTTACAACCAGCAGTACGGTGCCCGTCCTGTCATCGGTATCATCCGTAAGGAACTGCGTCACCCGATCTCTAAGATGATGATTGCCGGCAAGGTAAAGGCTGGTGACAAGATTCTCGTAGAGGTCGACAAGGACGCTCAGGCAGTCTTCATCATCAACGGTGAGCGTGCCGAGAACCCCGAGGCTAAGAAGGCCGAGGCTCCAGCTGAAGAGAAAAAGACAGCTAAGAAAAAATAAATAATGTTTAATAATTCATTTATAGTATTCACTTTAAAACCATTACAACTATGGCAATGAAAGAAAATTTCATTTCGATGGCTCCAGATGAGGAGTCAAGTGCGAAAGTCAGTTTGATCGACCAGAACAAGACGCTGATGATCGATCAGTACACCAGTGACGTAGAGGCAGGTAATCCTGAGTTCGTAGAGGACATCACGAACATCAACGACGCTTTCGAGCACTTCAAGCCGAAGGTAGGTGTCACCTTCACCGACGCTGAAGGCGGTGCAGTAGAGGAGACCCTGAAGTTTGGTGAGATCCGCGACTTCGAGGCACAGGGTGGCAAGGGCCGTCTGGTGCAGAACAGTCCGTTCCTCTCTGGTACCAAGGAGCAGATCGACACGAACGTGAAGATCCGCAAGAGCATCGAGCAGAACCGTAAGCTGCGTGACATCCTGAAGGATGCCGGTAGCCGTGCAGAGCTGAAGGAGATGCTGCAGGGTATGCTCGACGAACTGAACGGTGCAGAATAATCAGATCTCAGATGGAGAAGATAGAAGACCTGAAGAAGGAGATCGCCCGTCTGGAGGCTGAGAACGAGCGGCTTGACATGGAGAATGTCAGTCTGCTCGGCAGGAACCTCCTGATGAGTGAGCAGCTGAACTCCTGGTACGAGCTGAAGCAGCGCGTGAACTGGCTGAAGGCTGAGATGCAGCGCGGACGCCGTTTGCAGATGCAGGCCGACCAGGTGGACGATGCTGAACTGCTGGCCATGCTTGAGAATCGGTTGGAGCAGGAGCCCCAGCTGGTGACCGCCGAATTCGGTACCCCTGAGCTGGCCGAGCTGATGGGCGTGTCGCAGGCACGTCTGATGCGCCTCTTCCGTAACTCGACTATCTTCAAGTCGCCGGATGAGTATCTTGAGAACATGCGCCTGATGCGTGCGTTGAAACTGCTGAGGGACCATCCTCAGTATGGTATCGCCGCCGTCAGTGCCGAGGCAGGCTATAACTCCGTTCGCACCCTACAGCGACGGATGAGCGAAATCATCGGAATGACCCCCGTGGAGTTCCGCATGATGATTGACAAGTAGGGAATGCATTTATCATTAAAAAGATTTTTAAAGTTTAAGAACAATTATGGCAGATACAGAAATGCAGAAAGCCCAGGCCGCCGGTCAGGCCAGTGCCGAGCTTCAGGAAAAAGAAGGTGGTAAGAAAGATTTGCTCAAAGCGTTTGGTGGCTTCAATGCCATCCGTGGTTTCATGCCCGACGCAGATAATATGAACCCAGCCCGTAAGGCTGCCAAGGACGTGTTCCTGCAGGACAAGCGTTTCAAGGACAAGCGTGAGGGGCTGAAGAAGGAGATCGCCCGCTGGCTCGAGCTGCTGGCCGACGAGAGTATTGAGAGCGCAACAGGTTTTGCTGACGCTTGTAAGAAGGACGAGGAGAAGTACACAGAAGTGCTGAAGCAGGGTATCACTGACGCCCTCTACGCTACCCAGAACCTGGAGCGCAGCTACCGTCAGCTCGACTCATTCTTCAAGACCTGTGGTACCGACAAGGTGAAGAACCTGCGTATCATCAACGTCCTCAAGGAGGACATCGCCGATGCCGACTCTGGCTTCGCAGGAGAGGTTGAGAACATCCTCCGCAACGGTTTCGACCGTCTGAGCCTGAAGGATGCCTACAGTCTCGTTTGTGTTCCCGGTGCCGTATTTACCGACAAGGTTGACCTGCTCCAGTGGGCCAAGATGGCATTCAAGTATAAGGTAATGCTGTTGACCGACCACGCTGATGAGTACTCATTCGACGACCTGCAGGCTAACACCGAGGGTTATCGTGACAGCGACCAGTGCCTGATGAACGTGGTAATGACCGCCAACTGGCTCGTTGGTCGTGAGGCCGAGAAGATGTCGAGCGACGAGGAGGATCAGAAGGCCTTCTATATCGCACCTGCTGCTGCCCTCTGCGGTAAGCTCTACGACGAGACAGCCAATATGGCTCAAGGTGCCGGTGGTAAGAAGTACGGTACACTCGACGGTGTGAAGGGTGTGAAGAGCGACCTGCTGAAGTCAGAGATCGCAGCCCTGATGGACAACCAGGTGATTCCTATGGTTTACTCTGAGGGCCGTGTGATGGCATTCAACAACACCACACTTTACAACGGTGACCTCGACGCCATGAAGGAGTATCCTATCGTCCGCGTATTCGACTGGGTGAAGAAGGTGCTGATGAACTTCGTACACGAGGTGGCACTTGAGAACTGGGATCCATTCAACAGCCCGAAGAACCTGAAGAGCAAGATCCAGGAGTTCCTGAACCAGTACAAGGGTTATGGCAACCTGTTCCAGAACTACGAGATCGGTGAGCCTCGTCAGGATCCTATAACCAAGCAGATTACTTGCGACATCACGTTGACCCCGTTCTATGCAGCCAAGAACTTCGTGATCAAGGTTGCTGCCGACAAGAAGGCCAAGGAAGCCGCTATGGCAAGTGCTTAATGAGAACAGTTTAGAGTTTATGGTTTATAGAATATTTTGAGACCCATTAACTATAGTATTAACAATTTAAATTAAAACAATTATGGCAAAAACTCCAGTTGTAATGAAAATCGCAGATTACAAGGATCGCGAAGTTCAGATGGTATCTTACGAGTTTGATCAGGAGATTGATCGTGAGGGTCAGATGACCGGTATTCCCCGTTTCCAGATGCTCCGCGTACGTGTAAAGGCTCTCAACGACGGTACTCCCGAGTTGATGGCTTGGATGTGCGACCGCTTCCTGAAGAAGGACGGCTCAATCGAGTTCCTTGAGACCAAGACCCTGAAGGTGATGAAAGAAATCAAGTTCTCTGGCGCTTACTGCGTAGACTTCGAGGAGAAGTGGGAGGACAAGATCGGCCACTATGAGGAGATCCTCATCTCATGTCAGAACATCGAGGTTGGCTCAGTGAAGTTCGAGAATGAGTGGGCATAACTTTAAAGTTTATAGTTTAAAGTTTATAGTTTAAAGTTTAACAAGTAATAATTTAAAAGGAAATAGAATATGGCAGAGAATGTAACCCCGGTTCTGTTGACCGTTAAAGATTTCGC
>JAEETB010000115.1 GCA_016286575.1 Prevotella sp. | reverse complement strand
TAGTAGGGTGGATGCCGCTGTTGCAATACATCATCGGAGCCAACTACCGTGAAGGACTGGGCGTTGTACCCATCGTGATGGCAGCAGAGATCATGATGGGTGTCTACTTCAATCTGTCGTTCTGGTACAAGCTCATCGACAAGACTATCTATGGCGCGTGGTTCTCTCTGACAGGATGTCTCGTGCTCTTCGCCGTCAACATCATCTTTATCCCCCAATACAGCTATTGGGCCTGTGCCTGGGGAGGTGTCGCAGGCTATGGCACAGCGATGGTTTTGAGCTATTTCGTGGGACAGAAGAAGAATCCTATCCCCTATCCGATGAAAGATATTGCCATCTATGTCATCGCAACGGCTGTGCTCTTTGCAGCGATGAAGGCTGTTCCTGACTCATGGCCCATGATACTGGCGCTGGTTGTCAATACCACGCTTATCATCCTTTTCCTGGCACTCATCGTGAAAAAAGATGTGCCTCTGAGCAGTCTCCCCGTTATTGGAAAGAAATTCAAAAGATAACAAGATATGAAGAAATTACTGGCTTTACTTTTCACTTTCCACTTTTCACTCCTCACTTCATCTGCCGATGAAGGCATGTGGACACTGTACAACCTGCCGAATGCAGTCTATGAGACGATGAAGCAGGAGAACTACGAACTGCCCTACAATGCTTTGTACCAGAGCGAGGACGCGATTAAGAACTGCGTCGTAAACTTTGGCGGCTACTGCTCTGGTGTCGTCGTATCGCCTGACGGACTCGTGTTTACGAACCACCATTGCGGCTTCGAGGCCATCCGCTCGCACTCTACTGTGGAGCATGACTATATGCTCAACGGCTTTGTATCGAACTCCTACGAGGAAGAACTGCCCAATAAGAACCTCTTCGTGAGCTTCATGATCGAGCAGAAGGACATCACGGCTTATCTCGACTCGCTTGGAATCAACAAGCTAACAGAGGAAGAGCGTGGTCATTTTGTCGATTCCATCGAGAATGCGATGATCAAGGACATCGAGAAGCAGGACTCTTCCCTGCGCGTGGAGATCAAGCCTTTCTACGAAGGAAACCAGTATTATCTGACCACCTATCGCGACTATCACGATGTTCGCCTCGTGTTCGCCCTGCCCAAATCGATGGGTAAGTTCGGCGGTGAGACAGACAACTGGATGTGGCCTCGCCAGACTTGCGACTTCAGCGTCTTCCGCATCTACGTAGATCCCAATACTGGTGGTCCTGCCAAGTACTCCGAGAAGAATGTGCCGATGAAACCAAAGAAATGGGCACCTGTATCGCTGCAGGGCTATGTGCCTGGTTCGTTCTCAATGACCATTGGCTATCCTGGTTCTACAAGCCGATATCTGTCAAGCTACGGCATCAAAGAACGTCGCGATGCTGAGAACAAACCCCGTTATCAGACACGAGAGGTGAAGCAGGAAGTGATGCTGCGCCACATGCGTGCCGACGAGGCTGTCCGCATCAAGTACGACTCGAAATACGCCAGCAGCTCGAACTACTGGAAGAACTCCATTGGTATGAACAAATGTATCGACAGTATCGGACTGATCCAGCAGAAAGCTGCCTACGAGCAGAAGATCCGCCAGTGGCAGGATTCTACAGGTTTCCTGAAGGGCAAGCTCGACTTCGACTTGCTGCAGCGCCTATACGAGAAGCGCTTCAATGCGACCCGTGCCCTCACATTCTATTACGAAACCTTCGGACGCAGAAATACTGATGAAATGACCCGTAGAGCTGTCCGAGTACAGAATGGTGCCATCATCAACGGTAAGGAAGGTAAGCCCAAGAGCTACTACGTGGAATTCAAGAACAACGCTGACGAATGGGACTACGATACAGACCGCGAGATTCTTGCCGCCTTGTTGAAGAACTATCGTGAGCAGGTGGAAATCAAATATCAGCCTGACTTCTACAACGTAATAGACCACGATTTCAAGGGCAACTATCAGAAGTTCGTAGACCATCTCTACAAGAAGTCGAAGCTGATGAAGAGCGACAAGAAGATCTACGTGAACAAGGGTGGCTACCACAAAGATCCTGGTGTGGTCTATGGCCAGAGTCTGGTCTCTGCATTGGCAGACATCAATTTGGATCTCGAAAGTACCATCGATTCCATCGCTGTTCAGGAGCGCTATCTCTGTGCCGCCAAGCTGCGTATGGAGGAGGATTTGCCCAACTATTCAGATGCCAACTTCACCATGCGACTGAGCTATGGACAGGTGGGCGAGTATCTGCTTGCAGGACAGCCCTCGGGCTACTATACGGAGGCCAGCAGCATCGTGGAGAAGATGGAGAAGGGCGAGAACGGTATCATCGACTACGAGGCAGAGCCTATCATGAAAGAACTGCTCTCGAAAAAGGATTTCGGCAAATACACAGACAAGCATACAGGCAAGCTGCAGCTCTGCTTCCTCACCAACAATGACATCACAGGCGGAAACAGTGGCTCACCCATGTTCAATGGCAAGGGTGAACTAATTGGTCTCGCCTTCGACGGAAACTGGGATTCGCTGTCGTCAGATATCTTCTTCGACAAGCAACTGGCGCGCTGTATTGGCGTAGATATCCGCTACGTGCTATACATGATGGAGTCGTGGGGCAAGGCAGATCGTCTGCTGAAGGAGATCAACGCCAAGTAAAGGAAAGGTAAAACCTCAAGAAATAAACTGAAGACCCAATGAGAAAACTAACTACATTACTACTGATGACTGTCCTCTGCCTGAGAGTTCAGGCAGAGGATCAGTCGAAACGAATCGATCTGAGTGGTACCTGGCAATTTGCCTTAGATCGCGAAGGCACCATCAAGGCAGGTGACGTGATGACAGAGACTGTGAAGTTGCCAGGAACCACAGACACAAACAAAAAGGGCGATTTCACCGCTAAAAGCGAGGAGACAACTCACCTGACACGTCCTTGGTCGTATAAGGGAAAGGTCTGGTATCAGCGCGAAATAGAGATACCCGTCAGCTGGAAAAACAAACCTATATATCTCTTCTTGGAGCGTACGAAACCATCGGAAGTCTATATTGATGGAAAACTCATAGGCTCTTCTAATGATATCTCCACCCCACAGATATATAACCTCCCCAAGACTCTGAAACCAGGCAAGCACCAGCTCGCCATCATGGTGGATAATGGTAGTGGTGTGCCTGAGCAACTCTATGCCAGCAGTCACGCCTATACGGAGGATACCCAGACAAATTGGAATGGTATCATCGGAAGAATCGAACTTTCGAACGTTTTACCATCGCCATCTCCAGTCAAAGAGATCCATCCCAATTTCCGTGATTTCCACATCGAGGGTCAGCATTTCTACGCCAATGGACACCTGATCTTCCTTCGCGGTAAGCACGATGCCTGCGTCTGGCCACTGACAGGACACGTCGCTATGGATGTGGAATCGTGGAAGGAGTACCTTGGCACTTGCGATGCCTATGGTCTGAACCATGTCCGTTTCCACTCCTGGTGTCCGCCTGAGGCAGCCTTCATCGCTGCCGACGAACTGGGTATCATCCTGCAGCCTGAGCTCCCATTCTGGGGCGATTTCAACGAGAAGGACACGGTGCTGATGCAGTTCCTCCACAAGGAAGGTGAGAATATCCTGCGTACCTACGGCCATCATCCTTCCTTCCGTATGTTTGCTCTTGGCAACGAGCTTTGGGGCAGCATCTCGAAAATGGCCGAATTCATCGAGGACTTCCGCAAGATTGCTCCTGATAAAGTCTACACCTTCGGCTCAAACTATTACCTTGGCTATCAAGGCGTCAAGAAGGGCATGGACTACTTTACGACCTGTCGTGTAGGTGGTGAGGCATGGGGCGACTACAATACCCATACCCGTGGATCATTCTCATTTGCCGATGCGGCTGATGGTGGTATGATCAACCACTTCTACCCCAACACGATGATGAACTTCGAGGAAGGTTGCAAACTGGCCTTCCCTGAAGGAAGTGCATGGACCAAGGCTGTACCAGTCATCTCGCACGAGACCGCCCAGTTCCAGACTTATCCAGACTACAATGAAATCAAGAAATATACGGGTACACTCTATCCTTATAATATGGAAGTGTTCCGCAATCGTCTGGAGAAAGCTGGTATGCTGGATCAGGCCGAGGATTTCCATAAAGCCAGCGGATTCTGGTCGTTACAGCTCTACAAACAGGATATCGAGATGGATCTGCGCACGAAGAATATGGCTGGTTTCCAGTTGTTGGACTTGCAGGATTATCCAGGACAGGGAAGCGCTTATATCGGCATCCTCGATGCTTTCATGGATCCTAAGGGACTCTGTACAGAGCGCGAATGGCGCCAGTGGTGCGCTCCTGTAGTACCCTTGCTAGTTGCTGACAGATTCTGTTTCACCATCGAGGATGGCATCCACGCATGGATCCAGGTAGCCAACTATAGTGGCCAGTCCCTCAATGGCAAGACCCTCCGCTGGGAATTAGCACAGAAAGATGGTTCGTCTGTGGCATCTGGCGAGATGAAGCTACCCTCTACTGAAGGGCTCTTTACCGCTGGTGAACTGAATATCGACCTAAGCAGCATCAAGCAGCCTACACAGCTGCAGCTATGTCTCAGTATCGATGAAACAGCGTATTTTGGTGTACCCTATCATAACACCTACGACCTCTGGGCCTATCCCGCCTGGAGCGACCTGAGCAAGCTCGAGAGTATGCTGACAGTGACAAACGAACTCGATGCATTGGCCATCAGTCAGTTGGAGAAAGGCAAGAGCGTGCTGCTGATGCCTGAAGCCTCAGACCTCTGCGTAGGCGGACTCTTCCAGACAGACTATTGGAACTATCGCATGTTCAAGACCATCTCAGAGAACAACAAGAAGAGTGTCTCGCCTGGCACATTAGGTATTCTGACAGATCCTGAGCACCCCATCTTCAAAGGGTTCCCCACCCAGATGCACACCAACTGGCAGTGGTTCCCCATCATCAAGGCCAGCCATCCTTTCATGCTTGACAATACAGGCAAGGATTACCGACCAATCATACAGGTGATTGATAATATCGAACGTAACCATAAACTAGGCCTCGTCTTTGAGTTTGCTGTCGGCAATGGCAAACTGCTCGTCTGTATGGCTGATCTCGAAAGTGCGACCTCCTATCCTGAAGGACGCGCCTTCTATCGCAGTGTGCTCGAGTATATGACCTCACCTGACTTTGCCCCCAAGACACACATCACTTTGGAAGACTTCCAAAAGCTGATGACCACGCCTGTTGTAGAAGGGAAGATAGGTGAGCTGAATAATATCTCACCGTATTAATACAATAAAAAGCCCCGATGAAACGGGGCTTTTTCTTTATTTCTTTTTCTTGCGGGGCTTGCGCATCGCCCAACCTTCTTCAGAGAAGTCGGGCTCTGGACCCCTCAAGTCGCGAGGTGCCTTACCCATCAAGTCGCGCCAACTTTCCTTCTTCTGACGCTTGGGCTTTTGAGGCTTCTCCGTCTGAGGTCTGCCTCCCTCGTCTGCATCATTGCAGCGAACCGTTCTTCCTTTATATCTGATACCAGACAGCTGGATCATCACTTTCTTGGCATCTTTCTCAGGCACCTCGAAATAAGAGATGGTGTCCAGCAGGTCGATATGTCCCACCTCCTGGCGACCGCCTACAAAACGGTTCAGCGTCTGCATCAGTTCACCAGGATAGAAACCATCGCGCTTGCCTAAGTTGATAAAGAGTCTGCGATAGCCCTTCTGTGCCTTGTTCTGCAGTTTCTGCTTATCAGTCTGAGGTTTCTTCTCCTTTTTATCAGGCTTCACCTCCTCAATCTCAGGTGCTTCGGCATAGTAGGCCAGGAACTTACCAAACTCCAGCGATACGATCTTCTTGATCAGCTCCTCCTTGTCGATATACTCGAAATAGCGGTTGATATCCTTCATGAAGGGTGCAATCTCCTCGTCGTCGACATCCGTCTTCACGATCTGGTCCATCACCTTGTAGAGCTGTTTCTTACAGATTTCCTCTGCCGATGGAATCTCGGCTTTGACGAACTCCTTACCTATCTCCTTTTCGATATTGCGGATCTTGAACTTCTCGCGAGAGTGGACGATGGAGATCGAGGTACCTTTCTTGCCTGCACGACCCGTTCTGCCGCTGCGATGCGTATAGTTCTCGATATCATCAGGCAGTCCGAAGTTGATGACATGCGTCAGGTCATCCACATCCAGTCCTCGTGCAGCCACATCTGTGGCTACGAGCAACTGTGTCAGGTGCTGACGGAACTTCTGCATGGTCAGGTCGCGCTGCTGCTGACTCAGGTCACCATGCAGCGACTCAGCGTTATAGCCATCCTTGATGAGCTTGTCAGCAATCTCCTGCGTCTCAACCTTGGTGCGACAGAAGATGATGGCAAAAATGCGCGGATAGTAGTCAACGATACGTTTCAGAACCAGGTACTTGTCCTTGGCGTTCACCATATAATAAATATGGTTCACATTCTCTGCACCTTCGTTGCGACTGCCCACAACAATCTCCTTGTAGTCATGCAGATATTTCTTGGCTACGCGCTCCACCTCCTTGCTCATCGTGGCAGAGAACATCAACGTGTGATGGTCTACTGAGAGCGATTCGAAAATCTCGTTGATACTGTCAGAGAATCCCATGTTCAGCATCTCATCTGCCTCGTCGAGCACGATATTCGACACCTGCTCCAGACGGGCATAGCCACGATGCATCAGATCCACCAAGCGACCTGGTGTGGCCACGATAATCTGTACGCCCTTCTTCAAGGCACGGACCTGTGGTTCAATCGCAGCACCACCATAGACTGCCTCCACATGGATGCCATCCATATATTTGGCAAAGTCACGGAGGTCATCAGTTATCTGCAGACAAAGCTCACGCGTAGGCGACAATACCAGTGCCTGCGTTTCACGACGAGAGGTGTCGATGCGCTCCAACAGGGGGATGCCGAAAGCAGCAGTTTTTCCTGTACCTGTCTGGGCTAGAGCTATGACATCGTTCTCATTCCCCAACAGATAGGGAATCACCTCTTCTTGTACAGGCATCGGCTGCACAAATCCCAACTCTTCAATGGCCTTGCGAATCACCTCGCTGACCCCTAATTCTTCAAATGTCTTCATCTTGGCTGCAAAGTTTATAATAGGATGCAAATGTAACCAATTATCTGTTACCAACCAAATTTTGACGAAGTTTTTTATACTACCTAAAAGAGTTTCCTTTATTCATTTCACATTATTCAAATTGCATAATGCAAGTTAAATAATCCAAAATAAATAATGATTCGAGGATAATTCCTGTTTTGACAAACATACCATCAGCAATAATTACATAACCTTCTTTATAGATATCCTGAAGACATCCACATTGCAGGAATTCACCTATGAACTGGGCAAAGCTGTCTTCAACACTCTTGCCTCACGAGGCCAAAAGATGCAGAAATTGGCAATCGCCACAATGCGTTCTCTTACAGGTAACATTGGCTTCGATCCTGTAACGGCCCTTCCCACCTTTGGTATAGCCATCGGCGACATTCAGAATCCCACTTACTCTTTAGAGGAGATATTCCGAACCTTAGAAAGTGCAGGTAAGAAATGCCTTGTTGCCATTGACGAATTCCAGCAAATCACTAATTATCCTGAAAAGAACATAGAGGCAGAGCTTCGTTCACACATTCAGAAGCTGACCAATACGCAGTTTATCTTCTCTGGAAGTGAGCGTCATCTGTTAGAAGAGATGTTCCTCGACTCTGCACGACCATTCTATAACAGCGCTGATATTCAGAGCCTTGACGTCATCGAAGAAGAAAAGTATGCCGAGTTTGTTCATCATCATTTTCTTGCTAACGGGAAACGGATCTCAGATGATGCCATCAGCCACGTGTATCACACGTTTGATGGTAACACCTATTATAATCAGAAGACCATGCGCGAAGCTTTTGCAGAAACAGCTTCAGACGCCCTTTGTACGAAAGAGATGACAGAACAGGTGATTAGCCAGATGGTCAGGGAAGCCAACAGACATTATAGTGAAATCATGGCTCGCCTCACTTTACCTCAAAAAGAATTGCTATATGCCATCGCCAAAGAACACAGGGCTCAGCAGATCACATCTGGAGCCTTCATCCGCCGACACAGTCTCAAGTCAGCCAGCAGCGTCCAAAGTTCTATCAAGAAGCTACAAGAATTCGGTTTGGTTTCCTTTGACTCTGGCAACTACTACATCGCCGACCAACTGATGAGACTTTGGCTCATCACTTAGAAGGGCAAAAAAAGGGATTGACCCCTTTAAAGATTATGAACTGATTATGATGGCGATATCTCTCAGAAGATGTTTGATTTTGCAAATTTACTATTTAGAAATATAAATCCTACTAAAATATTACTATATTATTGTTTATAATGTGTATATGTCGTTTTACAAGTCCTACTTATATCCTACTTAAACCCTATTAAAACCCTACTATAATACTATAGGATCTATACTGATGGCAAGTAACTGCTGATAAGGGACGTAACTCGAATGATAAAAGGGGCTTGGAAGTTTTTTGATTAGATGTTGCTGTTGAATTCTCTAGAGAATTTGAGAGTCCCATTACTGGGAACGATTGCGAGGATTAGTCCAAAGCTTTCAATTCTCTAGAGAATTTAGGAATTAGGACTAATAGATAAAGTTGCGAGAAGTAAGTAAAGAGTCTGCGAGGTCCTACTTGGACGAAGATAAATGGTCTTTAATGGAATATTCACAGAATTTAGTAGTGCTTTAGTAGGATTTCAATAGGATTATTATAGTGTTTTAATAGGGTTATAAAAGTAGATAAAACCTATTATATACAGTAGTTTATATTGGATTTAGTAGGATTTGAAGGAATTATAATATTAAATATATAGACAAAAAAATAACAATTCTGCAAAGGCCGCTGGTGGGGAACCACAGAGATCCTTAACCTCTTTGCATCAAAATATGCCTATTTCGATACAGCCAACACATCACCCCACAAGCTGGGCAAGTCGATGAACAACTACAAGTTCAACTTCAAGCATCGCGTTGTCAACGGCCTCTCGGAATACTTGCTTTGTGAGAAATAAGACAGCAGCCAGCGACGCAAGCATGTTGGCGTCACTGGCTGCAGGTGATGGGTGGTAGAAAGCCCTTAACGGACTACCTCTGTGAATTCTGGCTTGGCACCCTCTTCCTTACCAACGGTAACGAAAATGGTAGAAGTGGACTCTTCGCCATTCATGCCCTTACCCTTAACGACAAACTGATAATCAGTGCTCTCGCTGGTCTCACGCTTGCCAACGGTCTCAGGAG
>JAEETB010000114.1 GCA_016286575.1 Prevotella sp. | reverse complement strand
TTGTAGCGGATAATGCCGCCCGGCTCCTGCAAAGCCTCACCCTTCTGAGCCTTGCTCGACGTGTTACGCGCGTTCTTCTCCTTCTTATAGGCTTTCTCAGCCTGACGGGCAGGCTTGTCACTCTCACGCATGGTCAGCATGATATGCTCGTCCTGTTCCTTGGCCACAGCCTTTCCCGATGCAGGTTCACCGCACATCAGCACCAGCGAGTTCAGGCGTTGCATGTCGCCCTTCCAGTTCTGATAGTCGCAACGGGTCAGGAGTACCGAATACATACCCGAGGCCGTAATCACGCCACCGGGCTTCACCCTCGGATTGTCGATATGCGCCAGGGCTGGCTCATAGCATCCCAGGGGAATCTCCATCAGTCGGTCGGCCCAGTCATCATAGGGCAGATTGTTCTGCACCTCCGCCTTGGTGTATTTGATGCCGAAGCTTTCGAGTGTCTGGGCGAGCTCGTCCGACAAGGCGCCACGCGGTCTGAACTTACAGACGTCGATGGCCATACGCTCCAGTTCCTTCTCACGGCCTTCCTTGACGAAGTCCTTGTAGAAGTCGGCCTGTTTCATCAGCCAGAGCACATTGGCAGGTTTGTTATTCACGATGCGGCGCAGCTCACCCGAGAGACCCAGCATCCTGTCGTGCCTATCGCCGATACCAGGCGTACCCCCTTTCAGTTCGAGCCACTTCTTCAGGATATCGGTGTATGGCACACCATGATAGCAGTAGACACCATTCTCGTCCTGATCCAGGTTGATGGCCGTCAGGTCAACCTTCAGTTCATCATCCTGATCAGTCTTTCCAGCACCATTTTCAGCGAAATCAAGCTTGCCCTGACTGTTGCCTTCACGGTATTGCTTCCCGTATTTCTCGTCGTATAAAGGATTATCATAGTTAAAGAGTATTTCTTCGTCAATATACAGTATATCGTCCCACTTGGGGATGTATGAGAGTCGGCTGCTGTCACGCGTACCCTTGTCGATCTTTGCTTCGAGGCCGAATCTGGTCGCAAGCATCTTCTGGTTGTCCATCAGGTTGTAGCCGATGTCGGCTATCGATACCGATTTCAGGCCCTCACCGCTCGGTGTGATGAAGAACAGGCAGATGCCCAGCTGCTTCAGGTCGAAGTTCTTCCGGATCTCCTCAAACTTCTCGCGCGGGTTTTCCACATGGTCGTAGTCGCACATCACCAAACCGTTCAGCACGCACTGGCTCTGCAAGCGCCAGCGACCCCGCTTGCCCCTGTTATACTCTGACTCGCCGACGGTCTCCAGCACCTCCTTGGTCTGATACAGACAGCCTGGCAGCGAGTCCTTCCTTCTCTTGGCCTTGGCAATCTGTCCGCAGGCATTTAACCTGCGGACCTCGTCAATCTTCTTGGCCGTCTCCGGATCCTGTGTCAGCGCCTTGAACGTCTGCGCTACGCACGGGAAGCATTCAGTAGACTTGTTCTGTTGATAAGTAAACATCTTCTTAATTCTGCTTCAAGGTTACTGATTTCCGTTCCATAGTCGGGTGTCTCGTTCAGATTCACCGTCTTCTTCACCACCAGCTGATGGCGCTCTTTCGAGAGCCACACCTCCAGTCGGGAGTCCTGAGTAATCAGCGGACGCTCCATGGGGTCAGGGCTTGGCGTACCGCCCAGCTCGGCGATGATGCCGTCGAACTGCTCCTTCATCTCCCCTATCAGGTCGCCAGCCTTCTCCGAGGCTTCCAGCTGTACGAACCTCCTGGGGTTGCGCTTGCCCGTCGTACTCCACATCTGGGCCTTACCTACCTGCACCACGTTCTTTTTCGTGGGCTTGCCTTTCTCTTCCGGCCTGACCGTGATCACACCGTCCTTGCCGTTCACGCGTGCTCTGTACGAGAAATCCTTCTCAAAAATCTTTTCTTCCATAACTTAAAAAGTTGATACGGGTTCTTGAATAAATGCGAAGTTGTTCACCTTAAACGACATGAAGTAGGTCTTCGAGCCGTCCTCGCGGGTCTGTCCCTCGCGGCGCTCCAGCGTGAAGTCCACCGTAGCCAGCTGGCCGATGTGCTCCTGGTTCTTGCAGTCCTTCACCAGATTGGCGATCCTTTCCGCCACTCTTCCCAAAGCTTCTGCCCTTACGGTGTTGATACCATCCGTCAGATTCATTTCGATCTTTTTGAGGGGGTCCTGATTCGGACTGCCTGCCTTTGGCTGAATCTCCACCAACGGCGTCATCTCCTCGATTCTGAAAATTTGTTGCATAATACGATATGAATTAAAAGTTTCACATCGCAAAGTTAGGCACAAAAAAAAGCACAGACAAGAAACGTCTGTGCATGCGCCACATAATGCGCCAAATGCGCCTTGTTTTGCGCCTTTTGCGCCAATCATGCGCCTTTATCCCGTCGGTTGATCCAACATCTTTTCAAGTTCCGCGTTCAACTGTTCGCCTAAAATGCAGTATTGTTCAGGAACGCCGTCTTTGCGCCAGTCAAGAATGTTATTTGAGAAATAGTAGGTATTCTTCAGCTTTTCCACGGCATCACGGTTGCAGGCCATTCTCTCTGCCACGCCATCCGGCCATCCATCCACTTCTGTCAGGAAATCACTTACCCTGCCTTTGTAGCCCCAAATGCAATAGACGACAAAAGCGACCGACCATGAGCGTTGTGATTTCCAATATCCCCCGTCAAGCGTAATCCTGGCTGCACGGCTCATCATTTCCTTAGTGGCTGTCTTTCCTGTCGTTGGGAAATGGCCCTCAAAAGCATGACTGCAATCGCCATTGTTGTTATTCACCGTACCTATCGTACTGTTATCCACATGCCAGCTGCCCTCTGCATAATAATTGATCACAGTGGTGCCATGATTAGTATCGCCTGACTGGTGCAGCAGCTCCAGCAGTTCATTCAACTTCTTCAGGACTTCGGCGGGCACCAGGTAGCCGAGTCCGCCCAGACTTTCTGGGTTGTCTTCGTTTCTCTTCTTCATATTCCTTAATACGAATTAATATTTAACTAAATATGATAATGGAGAAAAACGGATGGCGTGGACTTGTTACTTTGGATAACACCAGCCCCATCGGGTTTAGCAGGACCCACGTACAGATGTTATGCCAAAAAGCCCACGCTTCCGTTATGGCATGCGTGAGCCGACATGACATTCTTTCCTGTACGTTTCGCCAGATGAACTGCTAATTCGATAGGGCTGTTACAGAAAGCTGTCAAAGCTCTGGGGCGACAAAGTTACTCCAATTCTTTGAAACGCCCAAATTTTAGAGAGATTATTTTATGGACTCATCTTCTTTTATTGTTTAAAGGGTTCTACATTATGTTTATTTTATGCGAATTCTTTGATTATTCAGAAATATTTCGTATATTTGCCCCCGAGAACAAAAAGATATACGATTATGACAGCAATAGAGTTACGTGCGGAATTGTTCCGTGAGATGAGTCCGCTTCTTGACAATGAGTCGGCCATGACAAAGATGCTGGCTTTTGTGAAATCGTTGGTTCCTGCGAAAAAAGCTAAAGAGGAAACGGGTTGGGCCGATTGTTTCTGTGGCGTATGGAAGGATAGCCGTTCGGCAGATGAAATTGTAGACGACATTCGCAAGATGCGAACAGATAACAATTTTGACACAGTCTTATGAACGGTTTTTTGCTCGATACTAGTATCTGCATAGCATTGTTTAGGGGAAACCGTGCTGTGGCTCATAAACTTGATGAGGTTGGTATGCAGAATTGCTATGTTAACGATGTAGTAATTGCAGAACTCCTTGTAGGTGCCTATTATAGTGAACATATAGAGGAGAACATGCGGCAAGTCAATGGTTTTATAAGCAAGATCACCGTCATTCCCTTTGCTGACTCTGTTCATACCTTTGCTAAGGAAAAAGTACGGCTTTGGAGTACAGGCCAGAAGATTGAGGATTTCGATCTTCTCATAGGCTGTGCTGCGAAGGCTGCCGGTCTGACGATTGTCACTCACAATGTAAAGCACTTTAGTCATATCGAGGGACTTGATATAGAGGACTGGGTAAAATGAGTTAATCTGTTCTCTATAATAAAATACCAACACCATCCCTCTCCCCCTCACCGGCGAGAGAGGTATTTCGTTTTGGCGATATGGTGTCCGTTGTTTCATTTCAGTATTTTTAAGAGAAGACGAGCAGTGCGGTGACGATGTTATTCAGTTATTAATAAGACCTGCTGGATTCCCTCTCCTTTGTGTCACGATATACGCCATTCACTTTGTTGCGGCCAAAGTTATAGGCAATACGGAAACTGATGGCATGGGAATGAATGTTGTTTCGAGTATAGACACTATAGTCATTATATAAAGCGGTGGACTTAGTGATGTTCCAGCCAAAGGGATCACTGACTGATGCAGAAAGGGTAAGACGATTATTAAGCAACATATACCTAATGTCACAACTTATCAGGGAAATCCGCTCATATTGTGTCATTCGCTCATGATACGGGAAATAGTGACTGAACCGAAGACCGAGAATTAACGTCTTAGAGTGGTTGAGCATCCAAGTATTGTTCAGTTCCAGCTTTCCACTCCAACTATTATCATTCTGGTTTTTGAAATCCTCGATTTTGGATTTTGCATAAGTGTAAAAGACTTCACCACCGACATTCACACCCCACCAACCAAAGAACGAACGATTGTAAGAGGCGTATAATCCTGTCTTGCTGTTATTGATACAGTTATCGGGAATAGTGTACTGACTACCATCAGTATTAAATCGGGTGACATAACCAATGGCATCATGATTATAGGAATGATACAGCACTGCATAGGCTCCTTTGAAACTATAATTTATTTCAGCATTGTGTGCCAGACTTGGGTGAAGGTCTGGATTGCCAGAAACATAGTCGTTAGTAGTGGTATAGTAACGGAAAGGATTGAGGTCAGCAAAGTTTGGACGTGTGATGCCCATTGAATAGGATAATGAGAAACGACCAATTTTCGGACTATTCCAACTCAAATTTACAGAGGGGAATAGATAACCATAATTGTTATTATGATTGTCGTTACCTACAGTTTGATGCCCTTTAACATCAGTATGTTCATAGCGAAGTCCGAGTTTCCCAAAAAGATAATTAGTTAA
The DNA here is from genome assembly GCA_016286575.1 of Prevotella sp. Lineage (GTDB taxonomy): Bacteria > Bacteroidota > Bacteroidia > Bacteroidales > Bacteroidaceae > Prevotella. Next base: position 4,292 of record JAEETB010000114.1, on the reverse strand, counting down.
ATTCTTCTCCACACTGATGTATGCCGCAGCAGTATTTTCGTCATAATCAAATCCGTTGCTTTGCATTGGATCATTTTCCCATTGGTTGTTGACGAAGCGATTTACAGTCAGTGAAGTGTTATTTCCAATGCCTGTGTACGCCATTCCGGCCTCTATTTTGAAACCATTGAAAGGAAGCACAGCATCCAGTTTTGCAGAATGGATGTGATACTTGTTGTGGGCATCGTCGGTGAGTCGTACTGTCTCATCAATTCCTGTTGTGGTCACATCGGCAAAAGACTCTACGGATTTATTAAAGTAGTTATAAGTCAGGCTGAGCATCTTGCCTTCAGAATCCAATAGCCAGTCGGAAAACGCCGTCAAGGTCAGTGCATTGTTGGGCTTGGACGGAGAATTGTTATACGAGTTGAAGCAGGCGCCGTTGTCAATCGTCACGTCCGTGAGCTGGCTTTTCAGACGAATCCCGCTGGCATTAACAATGGCTCCAACACTTAGTCGGTCGGAGAACTTATATTTGAATAGGCCGTTGATGCCGAACTGCCTGTTTGTGAAGTCAGTTCTGCGGTTGGAGGTCTTGATATGGTCAATGAACGAGTAAGTACGATCGAGGTCATTGATTCCTTTGGTATCTGTCCAACTTGCATCTGCCGACAATTCTACTTTTCGGGTTGTATGTGATATATTCCCACCTAATTGGTAACAGAAATCATCTTTAATTATTCCGCGTCCCCATACGCTGCCCCGAGTTCCTAATGACTCGTTGCGGGTGATAATGCTGATATATGCGACATTCGTACCTGCTGCATACTTAGCAGGGGGAGTAGTTAGCAGTTCGATCTTCTCTATACTAGATGCCTGAAGATTCTTTAGTTGTAAGGCAATGGCTTCTTCGGACATTTCCAGAAGCCGCCCATCGACAATGTATCTAACGGACGACTTTCCCGCCACAGTCACTAGATCATTAACTACTGATACGCGTGGTATTCTGTCAAGCACCTCAATGCCGTTAAGTCCTTTGGCGTAGATGTCGTTTCGTGTAAGGTAAACAATGCGATCAGGCGATTGTTTCAGCACCGTCCGCTGCCCCACAACTACGACCTCTTGCAGGTTTTGTTCCTGTTTCCACCATGCCGTGGAATCATTTTCTTCTTGCGCGTAAAGGCACATGGGGAGGATAGCCATCCCCAGAATGGCTTGGAAAATTCTTTTCATATTCTATTGCTATTTGTTATTGAAATGCTTTCTCCTTGCCCTGTATGAAGAAAAATCCTCCTCCAGACTTGTCCCGCTGCAATCCTATATAGATAGCCTCCCCGTTGTTCACTATCTTGAGCGAGGTGTATTGTTCGTCGTTTCCTTGATAGTCGGAGTAGTCGGAACCACGTGGAGCATCTTTCTCTATGGCTTCGGCGATGGCCTTGATTATTTCAGGATTGTCCTTGATAGTCAGTCCACGATAGTAGTTGCCATTATTCCTGTAGATGGAAATGGTTACGCTCTTATTGTTGTTATACCTGCCGTCAAACAGTTTCTCCACGTTCAATTTTGGAGGCTTAGCATAGATGGTGACTGCACTGACTATGCACAATAGTAATATAAGTACGCGCTTCATCTTTGTATCGTGTTTATAAAATGTTTAACTTTCGCTTCCTCCACAGCTCGTTGTGTGGCCACGGTCTGCATAAATTGTTCCATTCGGGCAACATCGGCCTCGGCTATATTGCGTGCCTGTTCGGTGCTTACCTGGTGACCTTCAACAAAAACAATGCACTCGGCATCGTCTGTAGCGAGGCTGTTGCGTAGAATAGTGACACAGCCCAGCAGGATTGCCACACAAGCCGCAACACGTAAGGCCCATTTTAAGAGTCTGTAACTAGATGGACGTTTGACAGTATTGGAGATTCTGACAGACCGCGATATGTCCATCAGTTTTTTCGTATCATGAATCATCGGTGAATCCAGTTCGGTCTGTGCCAGCACATACTCCAGTTCGGCCTCTTCCATAACCGACAACTGGCAGTCCATATATAACTGGCAGAGTCTTTCGGCCTCCTCAATAGTGAATTGTTCTGTCGTCTGTTTCATCTGTTCAATCGTTTATAGTTCTCACGTATTTTCTTTCTTGTACGGCTCATGTTCATCCTTACGGCTTCAACGGACATTGAAAGTTGTTTGGCAATCTCATTGTAGTCAAACCCTTCGTGGGTCACGAGGTTGAAGATCTCCTTTTGAAGCGGTGTCAGTCCTTCTTGCAGTAGCTGTTCCAGATTCCCTATGTCCTCTTCATCCATCCTGTAGGCTTGAATATCGACAGTCACATCAATCGGGATTTCCCTTGCTTTTTTCAAATGGTCAATGCAGACATTCCGCAATACTGTGACGAGTTTGTTTCTTGCCTCAATCGTTGTCTCCACCTCTCCCTTACTCCGCAGTTTCAGCCATGTATCCTGAAGCGCATCTTTGGCATCCTCATCGCTTCCGAGATACTTCAGTGCGATGTGGTGCAGCTTGTCACGCAAGCCAAGAAACGAGGATGTAAGTAGGTCTTTTTCCATACGATTCTACTATTGATACGATTGAGAACGAAAAACGTAACAGCAAAATTACATTAAGCGACCAAAAAAGCCTCGGCGAAGCCTGAAAAACAGGTTGCCGAGGATATAGGTCTTAACCCAGGTTAAGAGTTTTTCTATTCTTTGCCGAAAGTGATTTCTTTTCGGATTAGAATGGTCTTGGGAGTGACAGGAATAATGCGATCATTGCTCCACGATGCCAGGACAACGCTTCATCAGCAGATTGTAACGCACTGCGGGTATCGTCAGCGTGAAATGTCCCTGCGCGTCGGATATAACGCCCACACTATCCTCCTCGATTCCGATACTGACGTACTCCACGCCCTCGCCCCGTTCATTAACGACGTGACCTTTAACAGTAGTCTGTGCCCAGCCTGTCATTGTAATGAGGACAAGCAGTATGGCGATGATGGTTAGCTTGTTCATCTCAATGATTATACAACTTTTCTTTGTGAGACAATGCGGATAAGTTCGTACCTGATGCTTCCAGAATCATGCGGAGGATTAGCAAGGATCGTTTTCTTCACTAACAGTTCATATTCATTGCCTTTCTCGTAGGTGAATCCCGCAATTGTACTAAAGGCAACGCAAATGTAATTCTCCTCGCCCTCGATCCGAATTAACATCCCATCCTCAAGCGTGGTGTTAGGAACATTATAAAACATCCCCGTTTCAGCAGACACATAAACAGTTACTTGTTCTACTTTGTCTTCGTAATTGCTATCTCTGCTGCAAGAGGTCACCCCCAAAATAGCAGCCAGCAGTGCGGCGATGATGGTTTTCTTGTTCATTTTTATTATTTAAAGGGGTTCAATAGTTCTTTAACGATTCAATATACCCACTTTCCTTCACTATGTCATTGTGTTGCCCTGAGGCAAGTTGGTAGAAAAGTTGGTAGGCGGTACTCGATTTGTCAATGTCGGCACGGACACTGGACATGACAAAGGTAACATAGGGGTAACTGCAGTCCTCAATGGTCTGCTTGTTTGGAGTGATACCGTTAACACCGATGACTTGTGTGCGATCATCGTTCACGATGGTGTCGTAATAGTAGAAAGGAGTATAGGCAATTCCGTTTTCGTCATTCTCCAACTGGAAATAAGGCGCAAGCATCACATAACCTACCATTTCGGGCCAGTCAATCATTGTCAGCCCATCCATAACAATGGTTTCCATCTTCTCTTGGCTGCCAGAATTGGGATTACGCACATAGGGATTGATGGTGGCGTCGTTACCTCCAACCTCTTTCCAATTACGGATTTCGCCAGTGTATATCTTCTGAATCTGCTCAATGGAGAGATTGCGGACAGGGTTCTTCGGGTTGACGATAAACACGAAAGCGTCTTTTGCCACAGGACGGGAGAGCAGAGCAACGCCTTTCTCATCGGCATATTTCTGTTCATCACGGCTAATGTCACGAGCCGTAATGATGATGTCGTTCTCGCCGTCAATCAAACTGATGAATGATCCGTGTGTATTACGATTCTTAAGGATGCGTTGTAAGGCTTTTTTATCATCGTCATTCAAAGTTTGGTATTGCGGTATGACGCACCACGTTGCATCAGTCTGTAAACGTTGCTTCCATTGGCAATCAATACCGAGCAGTCGGCACATCAACAGGTTTCTCAATGGCTCTGTGGAATCAGAGCCATCGATGACGGGCGCATTGGAAAGGCTGAGCGTGGTTGTTGCCGTTGGCTTATCCAAACCAATCCCTAC
>JAEETB010000113.1 GCA_016286575.1 Prevotella sp. | reverse complement strand
GATCAAATTCAACTACGTAAAGAACACCTTTAAGTTATGGACGGTCACACATGCCGTTTACGACTCCTTCACCATCAGCGTGAATGGCACCGACATCACATCGACACTGACCAAGGAGTCAGTCTAACGGCACAAAAGGGCCAGACCCCTTTGTGTCACGGTGTCGTTTTAGATACAAATTCCAGAGAGAGGCACCCGTTTGGATGCTTCTCTCTTTTTTTCGCCGCGTGAATAACAGAGGCTACGGCTTGTTAGCGCGGAACATAGCGATTTGTTTGTTAAACACGTCAATAATGGTCTGTAACTGTGGGTGGTCACGCTTCACGATGATCGCAATGTAATTCTCTTCGTCACCATCCTTCACCATCTCCGTGCAGGTGTAGTAGTCAGCCTGCTGTCCGTAGGCGTTAAACCAATGGAGGAACAAGCGGCTGCGCTGTGCCTGCTGGTTGTTGGCGGAGTCACACATGTAGAGCAGAATGTCGGGGTTGGAGCGGAAGAATTCCTCTATGATCAGTATCACAGTGGCCCGAATCTTAGAGTCGCGCGGCGATGCCTTCAGACTGTGATTGGTCAAGTTGAACCAATAAGCCTTCAGTGAGCCCAGCATGGGGTCCTCGTCGAACGACACGCCATAGAGGATGTCGTTGTCGGTCTCGAAGATGTATTGGCCGTCTTCTTCCTCCACCTTGTAGGGGGCGTACTCGTTGATGCGCTCGACGCAGAGTTGATTCATCTTTTACTTGTCATCAAAAAGTTTATCAATCTCGGCACGGCGCTTACGAATCTTCTCAGCTTTCTCGGCCAGCACCACTCCCATCTTCTTCTGCCACTCCTGCTTGCGCTGCTTGGCAGCACGGAACATCTGCACGAACTGCTCGTGCTCCGTCCATTCCTCTGCAGTAAAAGTCCTTGTTGCTTCCATAATCGTCGTTGTTTATTCGTTTACGGCGGCAAAGATACAACTTTTCCCTGAAAAATACAAGAATATCTCTCAGAAATAAATATCAATTAAGGTGAAGTTACTCTATTTCTCTTTTGTGTCAAGAATCATGATGTTCTTCATCATGAGCACTCATGTTCTTGATAAACAGGTTGACGAGACGCTTCGTGATGAAGGTGTTCCTGACAGCATGACGCACCCTGTCTGCTAATGAGTTCGAGTCGCCCGATGGGTTAGCCGCCTTTGCCTCTGCTTCTGCCACTTGCTGCTCGCGCCGGTCGATCTTAGCACGCATGCCCGCTGGAACGTGATTGTAAAGGAACGTATAGCATGGCCCGGCAGCCTTCATGATATAAGGCGTGAGGAAGGTGGTTACCACACTGGATGCCACGATGATAGGATAGATGATGGGATTGAGGACACCCAAGCTGGTACCCAGTGAAGCGATGATGAACGAGAACTCGCCAATCTGGACGAACGAGAAGCTGGTCAGCATCGAGTCGCGCATCGTCTGACCGCCCCACCAGCAACCCAAGGTGCCAAAGAGAATCATTCCGACGATAATGACCAGGCTGACATAGACGATGCTCACCCAGTATTCCGACAGTGAAGCCGGATTGATCAGCATACCCACAGAGATGAAGAAGATAGCGGCAAAGACGTTCTTCAGCGGTGTCATCAGTTTTTCGATTCGATGCGACTCCATGGTCTCGGCAAGGATAGATCCCATCACGAAAGCACCGAGAGCACTGCTGAACCCTGCTTCTTCAGCCGTCAGCACCATACCCAGGCACAGACCCAAGGAGAGGATGATAAGCGTCTCGTCGTTCAGATGTTTCTTCAGTAAGCGTATCAGTGTCGGGATAATCAGTATTCCGCAGATGAACCATGCCGCAAGCGTTATGGCCAGGTCGAAGACCTTGCTGACCAACTCGGCACCCTCGAACTGATGGCGGATGGCAATACTCGAGAGCAATACCATCAGTACCACAGCCACCACATCCTCCACGATGAGAATGCTGGTCGCTCCCTTGACGAAACGCTCCTTACTCTGACCTGCCTCGTCAATGGCCTTCATCACGATAGTGGTGCTCGACATACAAAGCATGCCCGCCAGAAACAGCGAGTTGATCATGTCAAGATTGGCATCCTTTCCCACGAGGTAGCCAAGGAGCATCATACCACCGATGATGGTCAACGCACCTATGGCTGCCACCTTGCCGCTGCTGATGAGGTTCTTCAGGCGGAACTCCAGACCGATGCAGAACAATACAAACAATACGCCGATATCGCCCCATGCCTTCACATTGGCCGCATTCACAAAGGTCTCGCCAAAGAGATACGGACCCACCAACACACCTGCAACGATATAACCCAGCACCACTGGCTGCTTTAACAACTTAAACAGAATACTGACTACAGCTGCTGTAATCATCAAAATGTATAGATCTTGTACCATATTTATAATATATTTAGATTTCGCATATTTTGAATCAAATCTTGCATTTTAAAAATGCAGTAAGGCATTCATGTGTGCAAAAATACAAATAATTTAGGAATTAACGTTATTATCGCCTCACTTTTTTTATTTTTATTGTGTCAGTTACCTATTTTGAGGGGTTTAGACTTTCAAAATATACAATTAGACTTTCAAAATATACAAAAATGCAGTTTTTGAGGCATTTTGTTTGGTAATTCGGGAAAATATGCTTATTTTTGCAAACAGCTAAGAACGGCTAAAACATGACAGACAATACTACTGATGTATAACAATAATAATTAAGTTCAACATGAAGAAAAGAAAACTACTCTTTACATGGCTTGCCCTATCGCTGGGATGCCTCACAGGCGGTAGCGGGGCAATGGCGCAGAACGGTTGGGAAGCGATCTATTCACAGACGCAGACCACCTCGAAATCGTGGACGAAATTGAGTGAAAGTTCCACAACTGGAAAAGTGCTTGGTTCATCAGGTGCTACCACGTACTATTACGTCACAGAAAGTCTGGACTTCACCAATGACAGAACTGATAATGGCGGTAATGGTAACAGCGGACTCAAAATTCAGGGTACGGTGTATCTCTACATCCCCTCTGGCTTCCACATTTTCTGTAGAGGAGCCAATGCCGATGGGCGTACGGGCGCTGGTGCCGGTATAGAACTGTCTGAGGGCAACACGCTCTATATCATCGGCGGCGGTGACGGGGCCTATGTCGAAGCCAAAGGCGGTAAAGCAGCAAACGGTAGAGATGGCGACACTGGAGGAAACGCTAGTGGCGTTTGGGATAAATCGACAACTACTGGTGCCGGTGGTAAAGGCGGCAATGGTGGCGGTGGTGCCGGTGCTGGCATCGGCTCACGTGGCGGTAATGGCGGTACTGGCGGTGACGGCGGTGGCAGCAATACGTACTATGATGATAGCAATAGCCATAGTGGAACCAATGGTTCTTCAGGTACTGCTGGTTCTACTGCTGCTAATATGGGTAAACTCTATGTGGACCAGACTTTAGGTATCACGGTGACTGCCACGGGAGGCAATGCAGGCACATACGGTGGCGCTGGCGGCGGTCGCGGCAAAGGCCGTATAGATGATGATAATCCTAACTATAGCGTATCCGGCGGCGGTGGCGGCGGCGGTGGCGGCTTCGGCGGCGCAGCAGCGAACATCGGTACCGGTGGCCCCGGTGGCGGTGGCGGCGGCGGTGGTGCCGGCGGTGCACAGAATCATAAGTATGACGGATACTACGATGTATCAGCCTACGGAGGCAAAGGCGGTCAAAATACGGATGGCAGTTATGCTGCTGAAGGTACAGAATCTCTAGTGTCTCGTTCAAACGTTGATAATGGCTGGGTAGACACCAACTATAAGTGGGGCGTCAATGACGCAAATTCCGGTGGCAAAGCTTCTTGGGGTAGTGGTGGCTCAGGGGCTGGCTGCGGTAATGCCGCATCCAATGGCACGACAAATGAGGGCAAGCTGGAATACACCATCACCTATCACCCTGTAAAGACAAAAGTAAACGGAACAAATGTTGACCCTGTGAAAGTGAAATATTCTCCTTCATCAAATACCAGCGTCGTACTGCCTCGGAACAAAGAGGGTTACCAGTGGGCTCTGCTCGTCTATGGTAAGAGCTGCCATGCTACGGGTAATCCCAGTCGCTATACTCAGCCTGAGCCCCAAAAAATGCTCCATGGGGGTGATGAGGAAGAGGATGCAGCTCGCACTATACTTTTAAAAGATGTATATGGCGACATTCAATTCCAGGAGGTGGCAGCCGTCTGCAAGCTCAAAAATATGGGCGACAACAAGCAGCTGATCGAAGAGTTCTTCTATAACGAAAGCGTTGAATCGCAGAAGTACCCGATCACTGTCAGACTCAAGGACCGCACACTCTATAAAGACAAGCGCTGGAATACCATTTGTCTGCCATTCGACTTGACGCCAGCTCAGTTTGCTGCTTCTCCGCTGGCCGGAGCAACCGTCAGGAAGTTGGACTCTAAGAATACAGGCAACTATCCAAAAGGTGTCAAATTACCAGAGGCAAACTTTGAAACGAATGATCCGATCCTCGTTCTATGGTTTGAGGAAATAGATCCCACAACTGATGGACTGAAGAAAGGCAAGCCTTATCTGGTGAGGTGGACCGAGGGCGATAATCTTGTGGACGACACCAAGAAGAATATTCATCAGCTGGATTTCAACAACGTGACGATCACGGCGAAAGTGGCAGGAAGCTGGTATTGCAATGATGTCACTTTCCAAGGAACATTCTCACAATCGTCTGACTTGAAAGCTAACGACAAGACCGTTTTATTTCTTGGTCCTAAAAACAAACTCTACTATCCTTCAAAGACTATCAACGTAGGTTCTTGCCGTGGCTATTTTATCCTTCCTGAGGATGACGATGATGAAGCGGGGACACGCGGACTCGCGATTGGCTTCAAAGGTGAATGAACCATGGGTATTCCCGCAAAAGGGCATAAATATCATTAATGGTAAATAAAGTCGTAAAAAATAATAAAAATAAATAGAACAATGAAAAAGAAGATTTTTGCAAATATTGCAGCCGTAGCGCTCCTGCTGGGCACTGTAGGCATATTCAGCTCATGCCAGGGATTTATTGATGCCGTCCTCGGTACAGAGGATAAGCCTGTACAGCAGCAGCCAACGACAACCCCCACTGTCGATATTGCAACCATGGAGAATGAACTCGTCGGCTTTTGGTGGGAAGAGTATGACTATACTGACGTAACCGAGACCGGTGAGACCTTCAACCGTGTACTGCTAGCCGTGAGTGCCGATGACGACCACACTGGCTGCATCTATCTGGGCGTGTTCGCCAACGATACGAGTGAACAACCGCTGGCCGTCTATGGCGGTTATGAGGATGCCGGCTTCACTTGGAAGCTGCTTGAAGACGGCAGGATACAGCTTGGTGATCCCGAAACAGGTGAAACCTATACGCTGACCCGCACCCGTGGCGACGGCAACAGTTATGGCAATAATATGACCAATGTTTCCAACACGAAGATGACCTACTCCAACGGCAGTGTAACGGTGACCAACGGCAGCACTACTGCTACGCTTTCAAAGGCCACTGAAGCGAAGGCTGAGGAAATCGAACAGAAACTCAGCACTAAAATCAAGTCGAATGTGGGCCTCAAATCAATAGGTAAGGCTCCAGAAAAATTCAGTGAAAATGATATCCGTTAATCTAATCAGAGTATAAGATGAAAAGATTATCATTATTAACACTCCTCGCCCTCTTTGTGACCACCCTGACACAACAGGGCGGCGCAAGGGCGCAGGCGCAGGACACTAAACCCGATAACTGGAGCCAAGTGCCGACGGTGACGAGTGCGTGGACGCACATCACGACAGGAAGTACCAACGGCTTCGAACTGAAAGATGACTATTACTATGTATCGAAGGACCTCACCTTCACCAACACCAATGTTGGTGCCGGACAGGGTAGTGGCCTCTACGTGCAGGCAGGCAGGACGGTACGTCTTTACATCCCTGCCGGTGTGACGCTCACCGCAATAGGCGCCAACGCAAATGGAACTAAAGGTGCCGGTGCCGGCATTCTGCTGCCTGAGGGCTGTACACTCCATATCCTCGGTGAAGGAAAGCTGGTGGCAAAGGGCGGCAATGCAGCCGACGGCGATAATGGCGGCAACGCAACCAAAGGTGAGGAGGATACACAAAGTGTAGGAACGTGGTTCTTGGGTAAGAAAATCCTCGGTGGTCTCGGTGGTTATGGTGGCAATGGCGGTGGTGGTGCCGGTGCAGGTATCGGCACAGCTGGAGCCAATGGCGGTAAAGGCGCTGAAGCTCTTCCAGCGGACAGTAAAGAACGTCCTCAATCTTATAAGGATTGGACTGGTGGAGACCTCGCTGGACGAAAAGGAGACCCAGGCGAGGCTGGCGCTACGGCTGCTGCTATGGGCACGCTCTATATCCAGTCTACCGTCACAACTGATATTCAAGGAGGTGCCAAGGGCAATGGTGGCGGTGCTGGTAAACCTGGTAATGTTTACCGTACCGGTGGCGAGATTGAAATTAAGGAGATTCACTGGGTTAAAGGTATTCCTATTCCAGAAATTGACATCACCGACCTGCAAAGTATTGCTGGTGGTGGTGGCGGCGGCGGTGGCGCCGGCGGTGGTAGCGCTCAGGCTATCGGTACTGGCGGTGCCGGTGGCGGCGGTGGTGCTTCAGGTGCCTGCGGTAGCGGCTGTGCTAAAAGCGGCTGGACAAACGACAAGTGGGGTTCGGTCGGTGCCGGTGGCGGTGAAGCTGGTATAGGTCCCGAAAATAACAATGGTACAAAAGGCATCACTTGCTGGTTCCAAGGTGAAGATGACGAATTTGCCGAAACAGACAACCACAAGCCTGGTGGCAAGGGCGGTTCAGCTGGCTCAGCCAGTGTTGCCAAATCAGCAGGTGCTGGTGTCGCTCCCTCTTACACCGCCAGATTCTACACCGTCGATGCTAATCCATCAAAGACTGAGGAAACCTACAATGTTGGCAGCAGCACGAAGATAACCTTGCCTACGCTGTCAGGTGGTAACGGTAACCAAAGCAGATGGAAGTGGATACTGAGTATCTATGGTAACGTAGCAGGATCCACTAATGGTCATTGTGGCGGTCCTAATGGTGATGTCTATGCGTCAGGCGACGTTGTTGATCTCAGCAACATCTATGGCGCCATTGAGTTCTGCGCTGTTTATGTAGGCTGCGAGATAGATTGTGCCAGCAAGACAAATATGTATTGGAAGATGGGTTATGCCAAATTCGTGGCTAACAAATACACCGTTGTCGACCTGAAGAACCGCACACTCTATAAGGACGGCTATTGGAATACGCTGACTCTGCCGTTCAGCCTCTCGGCAGAGAAGCTGGCCACTACCTGTCTGGCAGGAGCCGATATCCGCACGTTCAAGAGTGCATCTTGGGATGCAACGAATCATGCGCTGACGGTTAACTTCTCAACCAGCAACGAGGGCAAGATTGAGGCCGGCGTGCCCTGCATCATCCGATGGGGAGAGCCAGATAATGCACCTGGCGGCACCATCGAGAATCCCAGCTTCACGAATGTCACCGTCGATCTGTGGGATCAGGAAGACCTTGATGAGGATGAGAATCCGGAGGACGCTGACAAATACGAGACAGAGTCAGGCGGTCTTCGCTTCCAGGCTCTGATTGCACCGGTTCTGCTGAGTGCACAATCCAAGTCACTCCTGCTTGGTGGAGAGAACAAGTTCTATAAGCCATCCAGGTCTATCTATGTGTATGCAACTCGCGCTTACTTCACTTACACCAAAAAGAGCGGTATCCCTATGACCCGCTCGGTGGCAATGGACTTCGGAGGAGGTAACCAGGAGACCACCAACATCGACGATAGCGCTGTCATTGACGTTGAGGGTATCTTAAACCAGAACGCCCAGCGTCCCGATGCTCCCCAAAAATAGTCCCCATCGTGAGAATATTAACAGGAATCCCCGCTCATTGATAATCTAAAAGGAGAGGCACCCGGTTGGATGCCTCTCTCTCTTAGAACCCCATACAGGATGTTGCCCCCAGTGCAGTCAGTACCGCTGAGATGATCGATGCGAGGATCTGCAGCGTCCACTTCTGAATGTGATCATCTTGTCAGTCCTTCCTTTTTTTCTTTCCATGTAGTCCACAATGCAAAGACAATTAGGAAGACTGTCGTTACTATGATAAATGCTGCTGTACCCATAATGCTATTTCTTTAATGCTTGTTTCAAAAAATAATAACCCATAATCAATAAGATTATCAATGCAGAGGTCCCCGCTCCATACAGAAGCATCGGGTTTTCGACTTTTTCAAAGACGCCACCCAAAATGACGCCTGCAAATATCAGTTTTGCCATATCTGTGAACAACTCACTTCTCCAAAGACCAAGAGATCTTTCAACCTGTCTCTTTTTATCGGCTGCACAGGTGGCTTCTTCTGCTGCAACTAACTGTTTATTCAGCTTTGTTGCAGGGGCCTTTGCCCGTTCACGTCGCGTACTCATCGGCAAAAGTAGTTAAAAGATTCGACACTACCAAGCATTTTGCCTGATTTTACACAATTTTCTGTTTTTTTCTTTTTCATACGTATTCTATTTAAGTTAAAAATACCGTTAACGCTGCAAAGTTAGTGACTTTTCTTGATTCTGCCAAATTATTTAGAGCCTTTTTTATCACAAATGAAAAATCCCCGTCATGAAGACCCTTCTGTACCATAAAAGCTCCGATAGACTTAACTACCGGGGACTACCTTTCACTTTTCACCTTTCACTTCTAACAGAGCCCCATACAACTCGTTGCTCCAAGAGCAGTCAGTACTTTTCCATTCTGATACAGATACACATGTTACACTTCTCTTCTAATCCTGATTGCCCAATTCTTCTTAATTCTTTTATATCCTTGATTTTTCTACTTTTAAGTGTAACAATGTCACAGAAGTCTGAATAGAGTATATAACTCTATGAAAATCAGCTTTATAGAATCATCTGTCGTCTGATACACATCCTGTTACACATCTGTTACAGATTGTTTTCTCGCCTCAATGTGTAACAAAAATCATGCCGATAGAATTATTGCTACGAAGCCACGTAACACTTTTTGGAAAGCCATCAAAAAAGTGTTGGAAGGCTTCGTAAATTACGACGAGTTCCTGAAGGTCTGAAAAACGACACAAGGGGGTCAGCCCCCTTTGTGTCAGTGTCGAAGCCACTGTCGTTGCCACTACCGAGACGCCGCACACATGAAAAAGTGCAGTACTGTATCACTGCCATTGAGAGCATATAAAACAGAAAAGGCACCCTGACGGATGCCTCTCTCTCTTTGTTAGTGTAGCTAGCGTTTCTTGCTCTTGACGACCTTGGGCTGGGTCTTCTCGACGTAGGGCTCTTGTGACCTCAGGACCCAGGCGGCGGCGAGTATCTTGTTCTTCAGGTTGTCGGGGAAGTTGGGGTTAGCCTGGA
>JAEETB010000112.1 GCA_016286575.1 Prevotella sp. | reverse complement strand
TAGGCACGTGGTATCTCGTCGTAGCAGTGGGCGATAAACTTCCTGCCCTCACGGGGCTGACGGATAAAATCCTTGAACGACACCATCTCATGCAGCACAGGGTTCCAGGCCTTATGGCTCTGTTTCATGGCAGAGATGACGATCTTCTCCAGGCGTGGCAACTTCAACAGTTTACGCTCAGAGAACTTACAGTTCAGGAATGATATCTCATCGACACCTATCTCTGTTGCCTTCTCGACGAACCACTCCATACGGTCCATCATCTTCGTCGGAGCGATGGCCAGATGCATACGGCCTTCCCACTCCGGCTCCTGGGGCAGATGCTCCAGGATCTCATAGTAGCAGTGACGGGTAGCAGCAATGGTGACCTGTGCACGATAGTAATTCCCTACCCCATCCATCAGGAAGATCTCGTCGCCTCCTTTCAGTCGGAGCACGCGCAAGGCATGCATCGCCTCATCGACAGGCAGCTCCGTCTGATGGGCAGCATCGGGTACGAAAAAATATCTGGCCTCTTTCATCTGTCTATCAATCAATCATTTCTTATCAGGATGGAACACCAGTGCAAAGGCAACACCAACCACAAGGGCAAACGTAGCGAAGACGAACCAGCACGTAGTCCAATCTCCCTGCAGATAGTTGTTCTCCCAAGAACAGTAATAATTGACAATCTCGCCTGCTGCAAGCGTACCAACAGTGGCACCGATGCCATTCGTCATCATCATGAACAGACCCTGGGCTGACGCCTTGATGGAAGGCTCGCACTCCTGATCGACGAAGATACCGCCTGAGACATTGAAGAAGTCGAAGGCTACTCCATAGACGATGCAAGAGAGGATGAACATGATCACGCCAGGCATGGCGGGATTTCCTATACCGAAGAACCCGAAACGGAACACCCATGCGAACATCGACATGAGCATCACCACCTTGATACCGTAACGCTTGAGGAAGAATGGTATCATCAGGATACAGAGCGCCTCACTGATCTGTGATATACTCGACAACAACGTAGCGTTGTTAGCTGCAAACGAATTGTAGACAGCTGGATCGGTACTGCCCTTGAAGCTCGTGATAAACGGTACTGCATAGCCATTCGTCACCTGCAGGCACATACCCAGAAGCGCTGAGAAGACGAAGAACAGCGCCATCTTCTTGGTCTTGAAGAGCTTGAAAGCATTCAGGCCAAAACTTTCCACCAGCGACACCTTCCCCGTCTTCTTCGTGAGTTCGCACGAAGGCAATGTGAACGTGTAGAGGAAAAGCACGATGCTCAGCAGACCCGACACGAAGAACTGCATATAGGTGTACTGGAACTTATACGGATTCTCTGCAAATGTCAGTGTGAAGGCGATTCCATCTTGTGAAGCATCGCCAGAAGTCCAGGCAGAGCAGTTGACAAACCACATGGTCATGATGAAACCGACGGTACCCAGCACACGGATGGGAGGAAACTCCTTCACCGTATCCATATTGTTCTTCTTCATAATCGTGAAGGCCGTCGTGTTTGCCAGTGCAATAGTAGGCATGTAGAAAGCCACACTCAGCGTATAGAAAGCGATGAATGTCCATTTATCGGGAAGTTCGTGCCCATGACCGGCTTCCACTCCAAGCCACCAGCAGCCAAGCATGAATCCACCTGCCAGCAGATGGCACAGACCTAACAGGCGCTGAGGTTGCAGGAAACGGTCGGCGACAATACCCATCAGTGTAGGCATGAAAATGCTCACGATACCCTGAATAGCATAGAACCAGGAAATCTTGTCACCAAGTCCGGCACGTCCCAGGTAGTTGCCCATACAGGTCAGATAAGCGCCCCATACTGCAAACTCGAGGAAGTTCATCAGTGCTAAACGAAATTTCAGATTATTCATATTTGCAAGTTTTTGGTTATTACTTAAAGATCATCGGTGTTGCCTGAGCCCCTGACTGAGGGCGCTCACCCAACCTACGGATACGCTGACGAGCCGAGTCAGCTGCAACAGTATCATTGACACTCTTCAGAGGAGCTGTCTGCACACTGTCGGTCTTCTTATCCCTATGATGGTGGAAACGGATCAGCTGGATGCGATCGAGGAACAGCATGCAGATATCATTCGGCTGATTGTTGTCAAGCCTTTGACTCAGGACGACATAGCCACAGATCTCCTTCACGCGCTGTCGGCATTCAGGAATCCTCAGGGTCGTCACACCAAAGCCTGAGACAGACTGAGTACGAGAGACCGTGCTATCGTTCATATACTTGACAGACAGATAGACATCAGCTCCACGGGGACCGTTCTGTGACATGAACGTATTGGCGAACGTCAGCAGGAAACTGTCACCTTCATGATAAGCGGTATCGGCTTTCACGCGGAACTGCATGTAGTTATAGGGACGGAAGGGCACCAGCATCTGTCGACGGCTGCCTTCCCACACATCTGTCGTGTCGCCACTGGACGACTGCGTCATATAGCGCTCCACCTCGCTCACCGAAGCACCAAGGACAATCGCCTCGTCGCTGAGACGCTCCTGGACACGCTTATAGATGTCGATGAAGCGATCGGAACGATAATAATAATAGTGAAGGGAAGAGTCGAAATGCTCTCTGGTCACGTGGTGCTTCTTCAGGACGGCCTCGTAATAGAGGTGGCTGTTGTAAGGATTGTTCTCGACGCCTAAGGCCATACCTTGTGCCACATGATAGTCGTAGAGAATATCTTCCATCTCATCAGGTTGGATATACTGAGGCGGATCCTTGGGCTTACATGCCTGCAACAGCTGGAAGCCCACGAATGCCAGAATCAGATACCGACAACCTTTCATCATGATTCAGCCTCCTCCGCTTTTGATGGTTTCTCACTCATCGAGAGACGTCCGATCTCCTCGCGATAGAACAGGATCAGCCACACGACACTGACACTGATACTGGCATCGGCAAAATTGAAGACGGGGCTGAAGAACACGAAATGCTCACCACCCACGAAGGGCATCCAAAGAGGCCATTGCGTCTCGATCAGCGGGAAGTAGAACATATCGACCACCTTACCCATCAGCAATGGTGCATAGCCTGTGCCGAAGGGAACGAAATAAGAGACGTAATAGGGCGATGACTCGTTGAAGATCAGTCCATAGAACAGACAGTCGATGAGGTTACCAGCAGCACCAGCGAGGATCATCGCCAGACAGACGATGTAACCTGTACGGGTCTTACGCTTCACTTCGAGCCAGATATAATAAGCCAGTGCAGCGATGGCCACCACGCGGAAGAGCGAAAGAAGAATCTTGCTGCCCAACTGCATGCCGAAGGCCATACCCATATTCTCGATGAAGGTGATATAGAACCAGTCGGTGACCTGAATACTCTCGTGCAGACACATCGAGGTCTTCACCCAGATTTTGATGGCCTGGTCTATAAGCAGAATGGCGACTACTATCAGTGTCGCCAGTCTGCCCTTAGTCATAATAGGGCTTTGAGATGTCACTTCTTCTGATTCATCTTTGATTCCACACTCAGCGTTGCGTGAGGTACAGCACGGAGGCGTTCTTTCGGAATCAGCTTACCTGTCAGACGATCAATACCGTATGTCTTGTTCTCGATTCTCACCAATGCTGCCTTCAGGCCCTGGATGAACTTCTGCTGGCGGGCTGCCATAGAAATCAGTTCCTCCTTCGTCTGTGTCGAGCTACCCTCTTCCAATGCCTTGTAGGTAGGAGATGTGTCGTCGACATCGTTAGAGTCCTGGTTGGTCAGTACGCGCATCATCTGATCGTAATCGCGCTTGGCAAGGGCCAACTTTTCGATAATAATCTGACGGAACTCCTCGAGTTCTTCATCAGTGTAGCGAGTCTTCTCTGCCATAATTCAGTTTGTTGTTATTGATTATTATTGATTGTTATTGTTTTGTCACCTTAATGTTCAACTTGAAGTCATCGAAGTCAATCTCCTGACCATTATTCGGTTGCAGCAGGATATTATCTGCCAGAACCTGGGTCTTGATATAGTCGGCAAAACTGTCGACAGCCTTCTGAACATCGTCGTTGGGAGCAATCTCAACATTGATGCGATCGGTGATCTCCAAACCACTCTCCTTACGGATGTTCTGGATGCGGTTGATGAGCTCACGGGCCATACCCTCGTTCTTCAGTTCCTCAGTGAGTTCTACCTCGAGAGCGACGGTGAGATTACCCTCGTTGGCTACCAGCCAGCCTGGGATGTCCTCGCTGATGATATCGACATCGGCAGCCTCGACAGTGAGATCCTGTCCCTCGACATTGATGGCGATGGTGCCCTGCTGCTCGAGCTCGGCAATCTGCTCCTGTGAGAGGGTGTCCATAGCAGCAGCCACACTCTTCATGAGCTTGCCGAACTTCTTACCCATCGTACGGAAGTTGCACTTCACCTTCTTTACCAGCACACCTGCACCCTCTACGAAACGGAGTTCCTTCACGTTCACCTCGTTCATGATCAGGTCCTTCACAGCCTCGATGTGCTTCTTCTGATCAGCGTCGACAGCAGGAATCATGATAGCCTGCAGCGGCTGACGAACCTTGATGTTCACCTTGCGGCGCAGGGCGAGTACCATAGAGGTAATCTTCTGTGCCATCTGCATGCGAGCCTCGAGATCCTTATCAATCTGAGCCTCGTCGGCAACAGGGAACTGATCGAGGTGAACAGAATCGAGCGCACCACCCAGATCCTTATAGAGCTGATCGGCATAGAACGGCGCAAACGGAGCCAGCAACTTGGCCACTGTCATCAGACAGGTATAGAGTGTCTGATAAGCAGAGAGCTTATCCTCGCTCATCTCCTTACCCCAGAAACGTTTGCGGTTCAAGCGTACGTACCAGTTGGAGAGATCGTCGTTGACGAAGGCATCGATCAATCGGCCTGCACGTGTAGGATCGTAACCATCGAGCTCTGCCTCAACGCCCTTGATGAGGGTATTCAGACAAGAGAGGATCCAGCGGTCGATCTCAGGACGCTTCTCAAAGGGCACCTGTGCTGCTGAAGGGTCGAAACCATCGACATTGGCATAGAGTGCGAAGAAGCTATAGGTATTATATAAGGTGCCGAAGAACTTACGGCGAACCTCATCGACACCCTCTGGGTCGAACTTCAGGTTGTCCCAAGGCTCAGAGTTGGTCATCATATACAGACGTACGGCATCAGAGCCATACTTACCAATCATATCGAACGGATTGACCACGTTACCAACGTGCTTCGACATCTTGTTGCCCTTGGCATCGAGCACCAGTCCTGAAGAAATCACATTCTTGAAGGCTACTGAGTCGAAGATCATCGTAGCGATGGCATGCAGGGTGAAGAACCAACCACGGGTCTGATCTACACCCTCGTTGATAAAGTCGCAGGGGAAGGCAATACCCTTATCTATCAGTTCCTTATTCTCGAATGGATAGTGAACCTGAGCATAAGGCATAGAACCAGAATCGAACCAAACGTCGATCAGGTCAGACTCGCGCTTCATGGGCTTACCACTCTCTGAAACCAGTACGATGTGGTCAACGTAAGGGCGATGGAGATCAATCTTATCGTAGTTCTCCTTCGACATATCGCCAGGCACGAAGCCATTGTCCTTCAACGGGTTAGACTGCATGAATCCAGCCTTGACAGACTTCTCGATCTCATTGTAGAGCTCCTCTACTGAGCCGATGCAGATCTCCTTGCCATCCTCGTCGCGCCAGATGGGAAGAGGTGTTCCCCAGAAACGTGAACGCGAGAGGTTCCAATCGTTCAGATTCTCCAGCCAGTTGCCAAAACGGCCTGTGCCAGTAGACTCTGGCTGCCAGTTGATGGTCTTGTTGAGTTCGAACATACGATCCTTCTTAGCTGTAGAACGGATGAACCAAGAATCCAGAGGATAATAGAGCACGGGCTTGTCTGTACGCCAGCAGTGAGGATAGTTGTGTACATGCTTCTCGATCTTGAGCGCTGTACCCTCCTGCTTCATCTCCATACAGATGACGATGTTCAGGTCTTCAGCCTTAGAGGCTGCCTGTTCGTCGTACTTACCATCCTTGTTGAACTCAGGAGCATAGGCATTCTTAACGAAATCGCCTGCATGGTGCCCATAGCCCTCCTTGTTGACACACTTCTCGATGAAGTTGCTGTCGAGCTCTTCCAGCACGTAGTACTTACCCTGCAGGTCAACCATCGGACGGGTTTCACCTTTCTTATTAATAAGGAACAGGCTTGGGATATGAGCATCCTTAGCCACCTTCGCGTCATCAGCACCAAAGGTTGGCGCGATATGTACGATACCAGCACCATCCTCAGTGGTTACGTAGTCACCAGGGATCACACGGAAGGCCTCGCTCTCCATCTCTACGAACTGATCCTTACCGTTCTCACCAGTGAACACCTTCTCAGGATGAGCCTCTGCATAAGCCTTCACATAGTCGGCTGCATTGGCATCGAGCTTGGCTGAAGGCTTTACCCAAGGCATCAGCTGCTGATACTTCAACCCAACGAGCTCTTCACCTGTATAGTGACCTACGATACGATAAGGCACGAACTTCTCACCCTTGTTATATTCAGGCATCTCACCACCATCAGTGATGTTTCCTTCTGGAGCCAGATAAGCGTTCAGACGACTCTCAGCCAGGATGATAGTGATCTTCTCGCCGTTATAAGCATTGTAAGTCTCAACGGCCACATAGTCGATCTTCGGACCTACGCAAAGTGCTGTGTTCGAGGGCAATGTCCAAGGTGTGGTTGTCCAAGCTACGAAGTAAGGTGTACCCCACTTCGTCCACTCATCCTTAGGATTGAGAGCCTTGAACAGAGCAGTCACCGTTGTATCCTTCACATCGCGATAGCAACCAGGCTGGTTCAACTCGTGAGAGCTCAGTCCCGTTCCTGCAGCTGGCGAATATGGCTGGATGGTGTAGCCCTTATAGAGCAGTCCCTTCTTGTAGAACTGCTGGAGCAACCACCACAACGTCTCGATATACTTGTTGTCGTAAGTGATGTATGGATTGTCGAGGTCTACAAAGTAGCCCATCTTCTCCGTCAGGTCACGCCACTCCTGGGTGAACATCATCACATTCTCGCGACACTTCTTGTTGTAGTCCTCTGTCGAGATGTATTTCTCGCTGTCCTTATTGTCGATATCAGCCTTAGTGATACCAAGTTCTTTCTCGACACCCAGTTCTACGGGCAGTCCGTGAGTATCCCATCCAGCCTTACGCTTCACCTGGAAGCCCTTCATCGTCTTGTAACGGTTGAAGGTATCCTTGATGGTACGAGCGAGCACGTGGTGGATACCAGGATGACCGTTGGCAGAGGGAGGACCCTCAAAGAATACAAACTGCGGGCAGCCTTCACGCTCCTCTACCGAGCGCCAGAAGACATTCTTCTCCCGCCACATCTCCAGGATATCATTGTTTACCTGGGTTAGGTTCAAGCCGTTGTGTTCGGCGAATTTCTTTGCCATATCTAATTGTTTTTTCTATCTACTATTATTTAGCGTGCAAAGGTACTAAAAATATCCAATTTGACCAAATGAAATAAATATTTTTAATATTTCCGCTAAAAAAGTCTTGTTTTTAAAATAAAATGTCTATATTTGCAGTCGAAACAAGTTCGGTAACTAAAAACTTTATATTTATTTATATGATTACGTTTACAATGATTCTTCAGCTCTGTATTGTACTCGGAGCGTTGTGGGTAGGCTCACGCTATGGCAGCCTTGCCCTGGGAGCTATTTCCGGTATCGGTCTTGCCCTTCTTGTCTTCGGATTCGGACTCAAGCCTGGCACACCTCCTACCGATGTTATTTACATCATCATCGCAGCCGTGACCTGCGCTGGTATCATGCAGGCCTCCGGTGGTATGGACTGGTTGATCCAGATTGCGGAGAAGATGCTTCGCAAGCATCCGGCACGCATCACGTTCCTTGCCCCGCTGACCACTTTCTTCCTCACCGTGCTGGTAGGAACAGGTCACGTGGTCTACACGCTGATGCCGATTATCTGTGACATCGCCTTGAAGAAGGGTATCCGTCCAGAACGTCCTTGTGGTGTTGCCTCTATCGCTTCTCAGGTAGGTATTACCTGTTCGCCTATCGCAGCTGCCGTTGTGGCCTTCGTCAGCATCTCGAATGCCAACCACTTCGAAATCACCATTCCTGGTGTGCTGATGGTTTCCATCCCTGCCTGTGTCTGCGGTCTGATGGCTGCTGCCACAGCTTCGTACCGTCGTGGTCTCGACCTCGACAAGGACCCGAAGTTCCAGGCTAAGCTGAAGGATCCCGAGCAGTACAATTACATCTATGGCTCGAATGCCACTACACTCGACAAGGAGATTCCACAGTCAGCCAAGAACGCTGTGTTCATCTTCCTCGGTGCGCTGGCTGTCATCGTGTTCTTTGCTATCTTCCAGAACGCTCTGCCCGCTCACGAGACACTTCGTGCCGTTAAGGGGGCTGAAGGACTCCATCTCGACCAGAATATGACCCTGACTGCCGACCAGTTGGTGAAGGCCAAGGTACATGTGACAGGTATGACGGAGTGGTTCAGCAAGCCGTTGGCTATGAACGTCGTCATCCAGATTGTGATGATTTCTGCTGCTGCGCTGATGATTATCTTCTGTAAGGCAGCTCCTAAGAAAGCTGTAGGTGGTCCGGTTTGGCAGTCTGGTATGGTGGCCGTTGTAGCTATCTACGGTATCGCCTGGTTGGCTGACACGTATTTCTCGAACTACATGTCTGAGATGCAGGGTATGCTTGCAGGCATCGTGAAGGAGTATCCTTGGAGTATTGCCTTTGTATTCTTCCTGGTGTCTGTGCTTATTAACTCGCAAGGAGCTGTGGTTGTTGCCATGCTGCCATTGGCCTACCAGCTCGGCATCGCTGGTCCTGTGCTTCTCGGTGTGCTGCCATCAGTTTACGGTTACTTCTTCATCCCCAACTATCCTTCGGATATTGCGACGGTGAACTTCGACCGCTCAGGAACGACGGTGATTGGTAAATACCTGTTGAACCACTCGTTCATGATGCCAGGACTCATCTGTGTATGTGTCTCGACCATCGTGGCATATATACTCTCGAGTATCATCTACTAACTGACTAAAAAAAGAATTCCCGCCAAGTTGGCGGGAATTTTATTATCAGAGCATTCTGAATTATAAATATCAGAGATTCAAGCTCTTCTTGATAGCCTCGATACGGGCTTCTGCCTTCTTCAGACTTGCCTCGTAGTCGGCAGCACCCTTGAAGTCAGCATCCTTAATCTCGCAGTAGAACTTGATCTTCGGCTCAGTACCTGAAGGACGAACGGAAATCTTCGTACCATCAGCGCAGAACCACTGCAGCACGTTAGCTGTTGTCGGCATGTTCAGCTTCTCAACGCTGCCATCGGCCTTCTTGCCTTCGAGGGTCTGATAGTCCTTCCAGAGTACGATAGGCTCGCCACCCAACTCCTTCGGAGGATTAGCACGGAAGTCAACCATCATCTGCTTAATCTCGTCGGCACCAGTCTTACCTGGCTTCACGACGTTGATGG
>JAEETB010000111.1 GCA_016286575.1 Prevotella sp. | reverse complement strand
AATCCTCGTCAACAGGACCAACGTTCACGATGATATCGGCAAACTTACCGCGACCACCTGACTGCTTCTTGTAAACCTCACGGTATCCCATGACTGTCTTGGTGATGGCCTCCTTATAGTTAACCTGGGGCTTACCCTGGTTACACTCAACCTTGAACTCACGCTTCAGACGGTCGATGATGATATCAAGGTGAAGCTCACCCATACCTGAAATGATGGTCTGACCACTCTGCTCGTCAGTACGAACGGTGAAGGTGGGGTCTTCCTCAGCCAACTTAGCGAGACCGTTGTCAAGCTTGGCAATGTCAGCCTGGCTCTTCGGCTCAACAGCGATAGAGATCACCGTATCGGGGAAGGTCATTGACTCAAGTACGATAGGTGCATTCTCGTCACAGAGGGTATCACCAGTACGGATATCCTTGAAACCTACACCAGCACCGATATCACCGGCGTCGATTGACTCCATAGGAATCTCCTTATTTGAGTTCATCTGGAACAGACGGCTGATACGCTCCTTCTTACCTGAACGAGGGTTGAATACATAGCTTCCGGCAGTGATCTTACCTGAGTAAACACGGAAGAACACCAGACGGCCCATATAGGGGTCGGTAGCAATCTTGAATGCCAGAGCTGAAGTAGGAGCAGCCTCAGAGGGCTCACGATCCTCTTCCTCATCGGTATTGGGGTTGGTACCCTTGATTACCTCCACGTCAACAGGAGCGGGCAGGAATGCACACACATAGTCGAGCAGAGGCTGAACACCCTTGTTCTTATAGGAAGAGCCGAGCAGCATAGGTGTACACTGCATAGAGATGGTTCCCTTACGGATGGCAGCAATGATTTCCTCTTCTGTGATAGAGTCAGGATCATCGAAATACTTCTCCATCAGAGCCTCATCATACTCAGCAGCCGCCTCGAGCAACTTGTTACGCCACTCGTCGCACTCTGCCTGAAGATCAGCAGGGATCGGCTCAACGTCGTACTCTGCACCCATGGTCTCATCGTGCCACAGGATAGCCTTCATCTTGATCAGGTCTACCAGACCCTTGAAGTTCTCCTCTGCGCCGATAGGCACCTGAATCACTACGGGGTTAGCACCCAGGATATCCTTCATCTGCTGAACGGTCTCGAAGAAGTCAGCACCTGAACGGTCCATCTTGTTGACATAACCAATACGTGGTACATTGTACTTGTCGGCCTGGCGCCATACAGTCTCTGACTGTGGCTGAACACCGTCAGCAGCAGAGTAAGTAGCAACAGCACCATCGAGCACACGCAATGAACGCTCTACCTCAGCAGTAAAGTCTACGTGTCCCGGAGTATCAATCAGGTTAATCTTGAATGTCTGGTTATTCCATGTCCAGTTACAGGTTGTTGCAGCGGAGGTAATAGTGATACCGCGCTCCTGCTCCTGAGCCATCCAGTCCATCGTGGCTGCTCCATCGTGTACCTCACCGATCTTATGCGTCTTACCTGTATAGAAAAGGATACGCTCAGAAGTGGTGGTCTTACCGGCATCGATGTGAGCCATAATACCGATGTTTCTTGTCAAATGTAAATCGCGATTTGCCATTTTTATTATCCTTAATTATCTTTTACCTATATACCTATCTTAGAATCTGAAGTGAGCAAATGCGCGGTTAGCCTCAGCCATACGGTGCATGTCCTCCTTACGCTTGAAGGCACCACCCTGGTTGTTGAAGGCATCCATGATCTCTGCTGCGAGCTTATCGGCCATAGACTTGCCACTACGCTTGCGGGCGAAAGAAATCATATTCTTCATAGATACACTCTCCTTACGGTCTGGACGGATTTCAGTAGGAACCTGGAAGGTTGCACCACCGATACGACGGCTCTTTACCTCTACCTGAGGGGTGATGTTATCGAGAGCCTGCTTCCAGATTTCAAGGGCAGACTTTTCCTCGTTCTGCATCTTAGCCTTCACAGTCTCAAGAGCATTGTAGAAAATCTCATACGACTTGGTCTTCTTACCATCGTACATCAGATGATTCACAAACTTAGACACTTTGGTGTCGTTGAATACGGGATCCGGAAGGATCACACGCTTCTTTGGTTTTGCTTTTCTCATTTTGTTTTGAATGTTTAAATTCTGCTTGGGGGCTGTTCTTACTTGTTCTTCAACGCTCTCACAAGAGCATTTACTCAACCTTTATAACACTCCAGCAAAACGGATTTGAAATTTGTTTCTTTTTGGCCCGACTGACCTTCTCCGGTCATTACTTCTTAGCCTTTGGACGTTTTGCACCGTACTTAGAACGACGCTGTGTGCGGTTTGCTACACCAGCGGTATCGAGTGTACCGCGAACGATGTGATAACGTACACCTGGCAGGTCCTTTACACGACCACCGCGAACGAGCACGATAGAGTGCTCCTGCAGGTTGTGTCCCTCTCCAGGGATGTAAGAGTTAACTTCCTTCTGATTTGTCAGACGAACACGGGCTACTTTACGCATAGCCGAATTAGGCTTCTTCGGGGTTGTTGTGTAGACACGTACACAGACACCACGGCGCTGAGGACAGTTGTCCAATGCCGGTGACTTTGACTTGTCAACAATCACCCTTCTGCCTTTTCTTACCAATTGTGAAATTGTAGGCATAATACTTTAAACTTTAAATTAATTATATGTATATTTTGTTTATATTCAGCATTTTACACACCCAAATTCTCGCAAAAGGGCGTTTCGGGCTGCAAAGGTACAAACATTTTCCGACACCACCTAATTTATAATAAAGAAAAAGTGTCATATCATTGTTGATTTAACAAGATATAACACTTTTTGCAATAATTAATAGCAAATTGCTATCGATTGACCTTATTTCTCGTCAAGAATTGCCTCTTCAGCGAAGTCAAGAACGTTCTTACGGTTAGCCTGAATGCGCTCATACTCCTCTTTAGAGCCAACAATAATCTTCTCGAACTCCCGCAGACCAGTACCGGCAGGAATAAGGTGACCACAGATCACATTCTCCTTCATGCCCTCCAGGTAATCCACCTTACCACGGATAGCGGCCTCGTTGAGGACCTTCGTCGTCTCCTGGAATGAGGCGGCAGACATGAACGACTTGGTCTGAAGAGCTGCACGGGTAATACCCTGAAGGATCTGAGTAGATGTTGCAGGAACGGCATCACGAACCTGAACAAGTTTCAGGTCACGACGCTTCAGCATTGAATTCTCGTCGCGCAACTTACGAGCCGTAACAATCTGACCTTTCTGTAGGTTTTCAGAGTCACCGGCATCGATGACTACCTTCTTACCCCAGATACGGTCGTTCTCCTCAGAGAAGTCGAGCTTGTCAACAATCTCCTGCTCGAGGAAAGAAGTATCACCAGGCTCATTAATCTGGACCTTACGCATCATCTGACGGACAATGATCTCGAAGTGCTTGTCGTTGATCTTTACACCCTGCAGACGGTATACGTCCTGAACCTCATTTACAATATACTCCTGAACGGCAGTAGGACCCTTGATAGCCAGAATGTCGGCAGGTGTGATGACACCATCAGACAACGGCGTACCGGCACGTACAGCATCATGCTCCTGAACCAGAATCTGCTTTGACAGCGATACAAGATAATGGCGCTGCTCACCAGTCTTAGAAGTAACAATGATCTCACGGTTTCCACGTTTTACCTTACCCATGGTGACCTCACCATCAATCTCAGATACGACGGCAGGGTTCGATGGGTTACGAGCCTCGAAGAGCTCAGTAACACGGGGCAGACCTCCGGTGATATCACCACCCTTGGCAGCAGCACGAGGAATCTTCACGAGGGTTTCACCAGTCTTCAACGTCTGGCCATCCTCAACAACCACGTGACCTCCCACAGGGAAGTTATAAGTTCCGAGAACCTCACCGTTTGCACTGAGAACATCACAGGTAGGAACCTTTGACTTATCCTTCGACTCGGTGACAATCTTTTCAGTCAGACCTGTCGTCTCGTCAGTCTCAGCACGGAAGGTAACACCCTCGACAACATCATTGAACTTCAATGTACCAGCATACTCTGTCACGATAACGGCATTAAACGGATCCCACTGAGCAATCTTGTCGCCCTTGCCGACCTCATCACCATTATGGAAATAAAGAGAAGAACCATAAGGCACGTTGACCGTTGAGAGAACAATCTTGGTGTTCGGATCAACAAAGCGAAGTTCACCCAGACGGCTGACAACCATCTCGCACTCACGGCCATCCTCATCAAACGGAACCGTGCGCACCTCCTCCAACTCGATCATCGCGCGTTCATATTTAGATACGATGCTTGCGTTGGCAGCGGCGTTGGCAGCCACACCACCGGCGTGGAACGTACGGAGCGTCAGCTGAGTACCCGGCTCACCGATAGCCTGAGCGGCAATCACACCTACGGCCTCACCCTTCTGTACCATACGACGGGTAGCCAGGTTACGTCCGTAACACTTCATGCAGACACCCTTCTTTGACTCACAAGTGAGCACTGAACGGATCTCCACACTTTCGATGTCGGATGCCTCAATGGCTTCAGCCACACTCTCGGTAATTTCCTCACCAGCCTCGATGATAATCTCACCTGTCTTCGGATTAATGATGTCATGTACTGACACACGACCAAGAATACGCTCAGAGAGACTTGAGATAACCTCATCACCACTCTTCAGAGCTGTACATACCAGACCACGCAGGGTACCGCAGTCTTCCTCAGTGATAATCACATCATGAGAAACATCGACGAGACGACGTGTCAGATAACCTGCGTCGGCAGTCTTCATAGCGGTATCGGCAAGACCCTTACGGGCACCGTGAGTAGAGATAAAGTACTCCAACACGGACATACCCTCCTTGAAGTTCGACAGAATCGGGTTCTCAATAATCTGATGTCCCTCAGCACCGGCCTTCTGCGGCTTAGCCATCAGACCACGGATACCAGAGAGCTGCTTAATCTGATCCTTAGAACCACGGGCACCAGAGTCGAGCATCATGAACACAGCATTGAATCCCTGGTCAGCCTCAGTCATCTCCTTAAGCAGGATATTACCTATATCGTTATTAACGTGCGTCCAAGTATCGATAACCTGGTTATAACGCTCGTTGTCGGTGATGAATCCCATATTATAGTTGTCGGTAATCTGACGAACCTCATCATTACCCTTCTGAATCAGGTCGGCCTTCTCCTTCGGGATGATGATATCATCGAGGTTGAATGACAGACCTGCCAGATATGCCATACGATAACCAAGGTTCTTGATACCGTCGAGGAACTCACAAGCCTCTGCAAAACCTACGTTCTTAATAACATCAGCAATGATATCACGAAGACTCTTCTTTGAGATAATCTTGTTGACGAATCCGACTTCCTTCGGAATGATGCCATTCACAATGACACGCCCTACAGATGTCTCAACCATATGGCGCTCTGGTTTACCATCAACCAAGTCATCAACAATAACCTTTACCAAGGCGTGCAAATCACACTTACCCTCATTGTGGGCAATGATGGCCTCTTCCGGACCGTAGAAGGTCAGACCCTCTCCCTTTGCACCCGGACGGATCTTGGTGATATAATAGAGACCAAGCACCATATCCTGAGAAGGAACGGTGATAGGTGCACCATTGGCAGGATTCAGGATGTTATGGCTCTGGAGCATCAGCAACTGAGCCTCGAGGATAGCCTCGTTAGACAGTGGGAGGTGAACAGCCATCTGGTCACCGTCGAAGTCGGCGTTGAATGCCGTACATGCCAACGGGTGAAGCTGGATAGCCTTACCCTCGATGAGCTTCGGCTGGAAAGCCTGAATACCCAGACGGTGCAGTGTTGGTGCACGATTGAGCAGCACAGGGTGGCCCTTCATCACATTCTCAAGGATATCCCAGATAACCGGCTCACGACGGTCAACAATCTTCTTGGCACTCTTCACAGTCTTCACGATACCGCGCTCAATGAGCTTACGGATAATGAACGGCTTATAGAGCTCAGCTGCCATCAACTTAGGCAGACCGCACTCACCCATCTTCAGCTCAGGACCAACGACGATTACCGAACGCGCAGAATAGTCAACACGCTTACCGAGCAAATTCTGACGGAAACGTCCCTGCTTACCTTTCAGTGAGTCTGAGAGTGACTTCAGAGGACGGTTGGAGTCGCTCTTGACAGCACTCGACTTACGAGAGTTGTCGAAGAGTGAGTCAACAGCTTCCTGCAGCATACGCTTCTCATTACGGAGAATCACTTCAGGCGCCTTGATTTCCATCAGTCTCTTCAGACGGTTATTGCGGATAATCACGCGACGATAGAGGTCGTTGAGGTCAGACGTGGCAAAACGTCCACCATCCAGTGGCACGAGAGGACGGAGCTCAGGAGGTGTCACAGGAATAATCTTCATGATCATCCATTCAGGACGGTTGATGCCCTTTTCCACGCTCTGGCGGAAAGACTCCACAACCTGAAGGCGCTTCAAGGCCTCATTCTTACGCTGTACGGAAGAATCACTGTTGGCACGGTCGCGCAGTTCATATGAAAGTGAGTCGAGGTCAAGGCGTACGAGCAGATCGTAGATGGCCTCGGCACCCATCTTGGCAATGAACTTATTGGGATCACTGTCATCCAGATAGTCATTATCGGGCGAGATCTTTGAATCGACGATTTCATTATACTCCTCCTCAGAAAGCAGGTCGTACATGTTTGAACCAATCACATCATTGCCATCGCCATCTTTCTTGCCAGCCATTGCACCTGGCTGAATAACTACATAGCGCTCATAGTAAATCACAGCGTCGAGCTTCTTGGTGGGGAGCCCCAGCAGATAGCCAATCTTATTGGGAAGGCTACGGAAATACCAGATATGTGCCACTGGTACTACAAGCTCGATATGACCAGCACGCTCACGACGCACTTTCTTCTCTGTAACCTCTACGCCACAACGGTCGCAGACAATTCCCTTATAACGGATACGCTTATACTTTCCACAAGCACACTCATAGTCCTTCGTCGGACCAAAGATTCGCTCGCAGAACAGACCATCGCGCTCTGGCTTGTAAGTACGATAGTTGATGGTCTCTGGTTTGGTGACCTCTCCGAAGCTGTTCTCAAGGATTTCTTCGGGCGAAGCAAGTCCGATGGTAATTTTGGTAAAATTACTCTTAACTTTTGAATCTTTCTTGAAAGCCATATATAATATCTTTCTCTTAATTCGTAATTCTTAATTCTTAACTCGCTTAATCAAGTGTGATACTCAGACCGAGGCCACGTAACTCATGCAGAAGCACATTGAGAGACTCAGGGATACCAGGCGTTGGCATGGGTTCTCCCTTGACAATGGCTTCATAAGCCTTAGAACGACCTACGGTATCATCAGACTTGATGGTCAGGATCTCCTGCAGAACATGGCTGGCACCAAATGCCTCCAGGGCCCAGACTTCCATCTCTCCGAAACGCTGACCACCGAACTGTGCCTTACCACCAAGCGGCTGCTGGGTAATCAAGCTGTACGGACCAATCGAACGAGCATGCATCTTGTCCTCAACCATGTGGCCGAGTTTCAAGAAATAGGTGATACCTACAGTGGCCGGCTGGTCAAAGCGCTCACCTGTCTCACCATCATAGAGGTGGGTAGAACAGAGACGTGGCAGACCTGCCTTATCAGTCCACTCTGCCAGGTCGTCAAGCTTAGCACCGTCGAAGATAGGTGTAGCGAACTTGACACCCAATTTCTTACCGGCAGCACCGAGGATAGCCTCGAAAATCTGACCGAGATTCATACGTGAAGGCACACCCAGCGGGTTCAGAACGAGGTCTACAGGACGACCATCCTCGAGGAACGGCATATCCTCCTGACGTACCACCTTCGATACGATACCCTTGTTACCGTGACGACCAGCGAGCTTATCACCAACACCGATCTTACGTTTCTTGGCAACATATACTTTTGCCATCTGCAGAATACCTGAAGGCAGCTCATCACCAATGGTAATGGCGAACTTCTTACGCTTCATCTCTGCATCGAGCAACTTGTATTTCTTCATGAAATTGATAATCAGCTTGGCTATCAACTCATTCTTGTGCTCATCGTTGGTCCAGTTACTGATTTGTATGTCACCATACTCAAGGTTCTTCAGGGCAGTCACCGTAAACTTGCTACCCTTTGTGATAATCTCAGCACCAGTATAATCCTTCACACCCTGAGAGGTCTTACCCTTCGTAAGCTCCATCAGTTTGTCGATCAGGATATCTTTCAGGTCACCGACCTTTGCATCATACTCCTCGTCAATCTTGGCCAGCACGAGCTTATCTTGCTGCTTTGACTTACGGTCCTTGATGGCACGGGCAAAGAGTTTCTTGTCGATAATCACACCCGACAGAGAAGGATTGGCCTTCAGTGAAGAATCCTTCACGTCACCGGCCTTGTCACCGAAGATGGCACGCAACAGCTTCTCCTCAGGTGAAGGATCGCTCTCGCCCTTAGGTGAAATCTTACCAATCAAGATATCACCAGGTTCAACACGGGCACCAACACGGATCACACCATTCTCATCGAGATCCTTGGTGGCTTCCTCACTGACATTAGGAATATCAGCCGTGAACTCCTCGACACCACGCTTGGTCTCACGAACGTCAAGAGAGTACTCGTCAACATGTACGGAGGTCAGGATATCCTCACGGACGATACGCTCATTGAGCACGATAGCGTCCTCATAGTTGTAACCCTTCCAAGGCATGTAAGCCACAAGCAGGTTACGGCCAAGTGCCAGCTCACCATTCTCTGTAGCATATCCTTCTGTCAGAATATCACCCTTCTTCACACGCTGACCCTTCTCGCATATAGGACGCAGGTCGATGGTCATATTCTGGTTCGTACGACGGAACTTCGCAATACGATACTCCTTCAGAGCAGGCTCGAAGCTGACGAACTCCTCATCTTCTGTACGATCATACAGAATACGGATGGTCGTAGCGTCAACATACTCTACAGTACCGTCACCTTCAGCGGTAACCATGGTACGAGAGTCCTCACAAACCTGCTTCTCAATACCTGTTCCTACGATAGGAGCCTCGTTATGGAGCAGAGGTACAGCCTGACGCATCATGTTAGATCCCATCAGCGCACGGTGAGCGTCATCGTGCTCAAGGAATGGAATCAGAGAAGCGGCGATAGAAGCAATCTGCTGTGGAGAAACGTCCATCAAATCGACGTCAGAAGGAGGAACAACGGGGAAGTCGGCATCCTGACGACACTTAACGACTTCACGGATGAATGTACCATCATCATTCAATGGTGCATTACCCTGTCCGATGATATGCTCCGACTCTTCCTCGGCTGTCAGATATACAATCTCATTATTATTGAGGTTAGCCACACCATTCTCCACCTTACGATACGGAGTCTGGATAAAGCCAAGCTCATTGATCTTTGCATACACACAGAGAGAAGAGATCAGACCGATGTTTGGACCTTCAGGACTCTCAATAGGACACAGACGTCCGTAGTGTGTATAGTGTACGTCACGTACCTCGAAACCTGCACGCTCACGAGACAGACCGCCAGGACCAAGGGCAGAGA
>JAEETB010000110.1 GCA_016286575.1 Prevotella sp. | reverse complement strand
TGAAACCGCCTTCAATGCTATATTCACGGTTGACAATATCCGTCTGCATCTCATTCTTTTGCTGCCATAGCGTATCGCTCTGTACTTCTTGCGTGAGTGCCGACTGTTGCAGATACTTCCCTTTGCTTACCCATAGAGAGGTAAAGATGTCAAGTCCATTGTGACGATAATTCATGTCAAGCGAGGCGGACTCCTGGGCTTTGCGCCCCTGTCGCCAGCGTCCCCACGTGTCTATGCTGAAACCATCGCCAGCCCTACGAATAGTCTGAATCTTCACGATGGCTCCCACGGTTGCATCATACTTTGCACCAGGATTGGTGATAAGTTCTACGCTCTTGATGTCAGTGGATTTCAATTGCTCCAGTTCTTTTTTATTGCGCATCTTCCTGCCATTGATGTAAATGATTGGCGAGCCTTTGCCGAATACTTCGTAAACTCCGTCCTTGGCTATGATGCCAGGCACGTGTTTCAGCACATCGTCGGCAGTACCTATCTGGCTGAGCGGGGTGTTTGTGACGTTTGTCACAAATCCCTCGCTGCCCATTTGGAACTGGGGGACATGACCTTTCACAACGACCTCACCCAGCATCTGTGTGTCGGGCTGCATCTGTATGTCGCCCACGTTTCCCTGTCGTGCGTCGATATACTTTGTTATATATCCTATACTCGATACTTTCAGCAGACCATCTTGCTTATCGGTATTGATGCTGAAAGTTCCGTCATCCTTGGTCACGGCTCCTGCGATGAATGCAGAGTCGGCACGGTTGACGAGCACGACATTGGCAAACGGCATCGGCTGGGCCTGCTCGTCAGTCACTCTGCCGCTGATGCTTTGTGCTGTCGAGGCTATCGCCACGAGGCACATCGTTGAAAATAGAATCAGTCTTTTCATATCTTTTACGAGTTTATGCCCGCAAAATAAATGAAACGACCAAAAACATCTACTACCCAAATGGGTAATTCTGCATCGCGGAGATGAAAAATTACCCATTTGGGTAACAAAATATGTTAAAATCGTGGGAATGACGGCTTAGACGAGGCCGTAACTGGTGGCGAGGGCGAGGGCTTCGGTGATGTTCTGCACGTCGAGCTTCTCGAAAATTTGGCGGCGGTAGAACTTCACGGTATCGAACGAGCGGAGCATCTTCTCAGCTATCTCCTTCATAGTATAGCCCTGGGCTGAGAGTGTCAGGATCTGCTTCTCCTCAGGCTTCAGGGTGATGGTCTCGCGACTCTTCCATCGGTGGGCCTCCAAAGAGTACTCGCGCTTCTCGCCCGTGGCAAACTGACGGAACTCGATGTGTCCGGCCTCCTTGTGGGGCGAGAGCGAGACGGTGCAGAGGGCGAGCCAGACGCGGCCTTCGTCGGTCATGGCGATGGGCGTAATCTTGTGGTTGACGAGCAGCAGACGGTCGCCGTGGGTGATGTGGAAGTCGTAGGACATCATGCACTGGCGGCGGTTCTCCACGGGCTCGTCGTAGAAGGCGCGGAAGCCGGAACGATTCAGTTCGGTCAGCATCGGCACCTCATCCTCGGGCACATGGCTCAGGTAGAAACCATAGCCCATCTGGCGTACCTCGTCGGCAGTGTGTCCGCAGAGGAAGAGCGGATTGTCAGACACATAGAGGAAGTTCTTGCGGAAGTAGTCAATGATGTAGATGCTCTGGTAGGTGGTCTGTGCGAATGCCTGCGCCGCCTCCACGTAAGGCTGCGCACGCTGGTAGTCGGCATCGGTGATGCCCTCCACGCGGTTCTCGTACATAAAGAAATCGTCTATCTGTGCCATATTGCTCTTTCAAACTTGGGTGCAAAATTACTCATTTTCCGCGAAAAGTCTGCTATGAATAGTGTTTTTAACCTTTTCGAGTAGGTTGCTTGCGGAGATACCCCCGTATCCATATTCGGCAAGACTAAGAGAGAAAACGGAAATACAAGAACCTGTTTGTTAGACATTTGAGAAGTCAAAGAACAAAGTACCACAGCAAAAACCTTTTCATATATGTATCCCCACCATCCGATTCTGCTTTCGCTTCGTTTTCAGAGTAAAGACGTTGCATAGGTACTCATTTTTTTCCAAAAACAATCATCTTTAGAATAAATCTATGCATATTTACTTAAAAGTTGGCTAAATAATTGACTTATTCCCCAAAATAGTATTATCTTTGTACTCAAAATGAGATGCGTATGAATCATTTATATCTAAGAAATCAAATTGGCATGTATCGCTCATTCAATCATGCCAGAGGTAGAGATAATGACACGGAGGAAAACGATGACCGCCCTAGGGATTATCAGAGACAAAAAGAAAGGCTAGGAGCTTCTCGTTTACGTCTGATTAATGACAGAAGAGAAAGGCATGAGCATCGACGAAATGACATCAACGTTGCTCACTGGGATATGGTGGAGGTTAAATTTCTGAAACATGTCGCCCCCGAGTTCGCTGATGATATAGAACAAAAATATGGTCTGCATGCTGTGAGGTATTCAAACTTTAATCAGGATGTTCTGTTTTTAATTTCTGATCCTGAACGGTTTGAGCAGGTGTTTATGAATGATCTGAATGAGTTCTGTAATTCTGAAGGGAATGATGTAGAGACTCCTTTGAAATCCTTGACTACCATTAGTAACTTTCATTATCTTACAAGCGAGTTAATCAAAAGAGATGAGAATGCCAGGTCGCTATGTTCAAACAGTATCATCAAGCTTATATCCGATAATCGTTATGACAGAGAAAACAGACAGATTAAGGAAGCGATGATGGCCTATCTGAACGAGAATGCTCACGTTAGGCGTCTTACCGATGATATGATACAGATTGATTCTATCGAAGAACACCGTTTGGAGGAACTTATAGGCAATTTTGACATCATAGACAGCGTGGTTCAGGGATTGGGAAAAATCCGTGTCATACCAGATCAGTTTAATGATTTCCGCCGTGCGTTAGACTTTAGACTTGTTGTGTCAGACGGTCTGCCTATAGTAGGCGTATTAGATACTGGAACTATTGCAGAAGAGCCGTTTACACAACTAGATGCCGGAGGCATTGACCTGACCAATGAACATGACTATCACTCTGTTCACGAAGGTCATGGTACTACTGTAGCCAGTCTGGCATCATTTGGATGGAACTACTATCAGGCAAACGAGAATGCGGAGGAGATAAATGCAGATGCCCAAATATATACTATCAAGGTTCAGAACAATGCTGAAGGAAGACTGAATATTGCTGATATCAAACAGGCTATTATAGGTGCTCATAACGACCATGGTATCCGAATATTTAACCTCTCGATGAATTCAGGAAGCAAGAACTATAACTCTGACATTTCTCCATATGCCTACATACTCGACGCATTAGCATACGAACTAGATATTCTTATTTTTATATCTACCGGTAATCTGGTAAGAGAGGATGTTGAGGCCATACAAGAAGAAATGGCTGATGAACATACGGCAGAAGAAGTTCGCAACTTCCTGCGGTATCCCAGCCATTTTTACAAGCCTGGTTTTGAAAGAGCTGCTAGTCACTTCTGTGACTGTACTAATCTGAATGTTCCTGCTGAAAGTATGAATAATATGACTATCGGTGCCTTGGCAGATAACCTACAAGCAGGTGACCATACAGATATGAGTCTAGGTAAAGGATTCCCAGCCTATTATACGAAGAAATATTATATCGATTATAATGGCGAGATAAATGGCACGAAGTTTAACCAAAATCAACGCAATAAACACATTTTCAAGCCAGACATTGTTATGCCTGGTGGAGATGTGCTATCTGATGATTCTGCTATGGAGGTAATTAGTACAAATGCTTTAGGTCTTTGCTACATCAAGAATTCTGGTACTAGTTATGCAGCACCGCTTGCCGCAAACCTGGCTGCGAAGGTGATTGGTAAATACCCTAATTTGAATATGCAGTCGGTGAAGGCTCTGTTGATAAATAGTGCTGACAAGGTACCGGACACCTATTTAAATGATACTATTCTCAAGTTGAAACAAGAAGATGCCGGTGTCGATGATATTGGAGGACTGGATGTAAACCAAAGACGTAATCTGACTAAAAAGTACAATGCAGAGCTACTTAATAGTTTTATATCCGGACATGGAATGCCTAATATTGTGAAGTGTTTGTCGTCAACCCATAAGAGAGTGACCTTGGTGATAGAAGACCGAATCGCGTTTGATTCATATAAGGTGATGAACCTAAATCTTCCTCCATACATCAACCGACATCCAGGCAGAACAGCTATCAAATTAACTGCAACACTATGCTATAAGTTCATGCCAAAGCCCAATGATGCACTATCGTATAATCCATTACAC
Organism: Prevotella sp.; assembly: GCA_016286575.1. Taxonomy (GTDB): domain Bacteria; phylum Bacteroidota; class Bacteroidia; order Bacteroidales; family Bacteroidaceae; genus Prevotella. Next base: position 5,246 of record JAEETB010000110.1, on the reverse strand, counting down.
ATCAGCTTTTTCATAGGGAAAAGCATGAATTACGATAATCCTGGAGCAAATGCTAAGGAATATTCGTTGACGAGGAAGTCGGACAATGCGGAAAGAATGAGGATAAAAGGTACACCCTTCTCGTGGTCGGATGATTTTTATCCTGCCAGTTCCAAGCGATTCTCTAATGTACAAAAAGCGGAGTATAATTTCCGGGGAAGCGAGTTGGAAGGCATCAGAGACCAAATGTCGTTGGTTTTGAGATGTACTGGACGTAATGTTTATCCCCTGAATATGGAAGAACATCCATTCTCCCTTATCATTACGCTTGAAGAAACTGACAATGTGGATTTAATGAACGAAAGTTTGTATGACAATCTACAAAACTTGAACACACTGGAGGCTATCGGCGAACTTGCTGTTGAAGCTGAGACCTAAACATAAGAAAACAAAGGAAGGAGCCTACTTAGACTCCTTCTTTTCGTTTTTTATAAGATCTAACCACTTTTCGGATTCAATTACGTCAGTAATACCTTTGTCAAGGATTGTTCGCTTGATGGATGTGAGCAAGGTCCTCTTTATGACATAATATGAAAGCCCGTCGCATAATTCTATGGCTTGAGCTTTGATTGTTTCATCGTCGAAACGAAATTTGTCACCAACAGTGAGATTAACGAGGGCATTAACCTCCTTTTTACCTGGCGTATTGAGTTCAAGTGATAGGTCGAATCTCCTCTTCAGAGCATCGTCAATCATTTGAAGCTGGTTGGTGGCAGCAATCACGATAGCATTCTCTGGCAGGTAATCAAACAACTGGAGGAGGGTATTTACTACGCGCTTCATCTCGCCATGATCCTGATCATAATCACGAATCTTACCAAGACTATCGAACTCGTCGAAGAATATGACAGCATTCTCGAAGGTGCCTTGCTTGAATATCTTAGTAACATTCTTGCTCGTCTCACCTAATTTTGAAGATACTACGGCTCCTAGGTTGACTATGAGCAGGGGCTTTTCAAGTTCACCAGCTAAGACATATGCAGCTAAAGTTTTGCCACAACCTGATGGCCCATAAAATATAATCTTGTTAGTAAGGGGAATGTGGACAGACCTTAACAAAGAACTTTCTTTATGCTCCTTGATGAAGTACTCTAATTCTTTTCTGACCTGTGGTGTACAGATCAGATTATCAAGTTTAAAGGATGACATGACTGTCTGCAAAATAAGGCCATTGGCCTCATTGTTATACATGTCTTGAGGAATTATACGATACTCCTCACACCTATCAGTTCGTTCCCTTGACTCTTTGATTATTGACTGTAATTGAGTCGCAAAGTTTACTTTCTTGGTCTTAAAGGAATAATCGACCAAGGAATACAAGGATTCTCTTAAGCGAGACTGGTCGTTCGCTAAAGCGTATCTTGCTACATCTTTTATATAATCGTATTGACTCATTACCTTTTTCGGTTGCAAAAATAACAATTAAATGTCAAAAATGCAAATCGAATTGACTTTTTTACTTGTTTTAAGCGTTTTTTACCAGAAATAGACATTGATTCTGTCCCAAAAGAGTAAACTTAACAAGATATACGATGTGCCTCCCAATAGGAATCTATAATTTCCAGCATTTTATCTGAACCATTTATTTTCCTTCCAATAGTTGTTTCCTCTGTATTAGCAAAAGGAATCTTAAAGACCTCCTTGATAAAAGTTACACATGCATCCTTATCTTTACCAATCAAATAAAAGGCACTACATAGTTGTATTATTCGGCTTTGACTATAAAGGGCATTGTTCTCTATAACTGTTTCTGGAGAGGAAATCTTGTCTTCATTCACAAAATCAATAGCACAAACCTTTATTGCATTCTTTTCCTTTTCACCATATTGATTTAACTGATCTAAAAACCAGGGCATCACTTTCCCAATAAGTTCTTCTCTTTGAATTCTTTCTTCTTCAGTTAATGCATCATTCTTGGTATCATTTTTAGCATCTACTTTAGCGTCATCCTTGAGTTCATTATCAATTTCATCCCCAACATCATCTATTTCTTCCGCTTCTGTCACATTTGCCGAGGCCTCTTCTTTACAGCCAGCAATTTCTTCGTTATCAACATCTTTGTTTACGCCATCAGCGTTAATAACACCAGTATCGTCAGCATTAACGCTGAAAGCATCGTCGTTGACAGCGTCTGTATCCGTTGGCTCGTTTTGAATTGTAACAAGAACAGCCGGATTTACTTGATTCTCTATAGATGCAGTATTGGTTATAGGCTTAACCAAGTCCATAAACCCTACACCTGCTAACACCAAAGCAGCCAGGACACCTACCCCTCCTAATAGATACCAGTCAAGAGGTTGACCTGCCCCATTTGGATGCCACATCATAACATATAATAGGTATGCGATGGATATAAATGAAAGTCCAAAGCATAGCCACTTTCGCATTGGCGACTTGAAACGAGCCATCAATACAAAGATAGCGAGAAATAGTAGCACTACCAATGCAACCAACCAAGGAAACGTTAATGTTATCATAACAATCTTTTTATGGAGTGCAAAATTACACATTAAAAACCATAACCAAATAGTGTTGAAGATAAAAATCCAAAATTTAACACTTCAGCTTAACGCACATAAAGGATGACATACATGATACTAATTGCGAAATTCACAGTTAAACAATCCAAATGATGAGAAGACAAAAAACGACACTTATGGATGCTTATTCCTACGTGCTATCTGTTATCAAAAAATTGGGATATATTTGCGACACGTTGCTGTATCTTATTGATTTACAATACAAATTATTTTTGAGGAGGTCAAGTAAGTTACACTGATTTACAATAAATTAAAGGGAGACGCAGCAGATTGATTGCTGCGTCTCCCTAATTTTTGAGGATTTTAGGTGGGATCTGGACTTATCACACTACATTCTGCGGATGGGCGGTGAGGAAGGAACGGACATTATCAATGGCCACCTGCAGCAAACGGCTGCGGGCTTCCTTCGAGGCCCAAGCGATGTGAGGCGTGATGAAGGCGTTGGGCTGCCTCAGAAGGGGATTGGTGGCCTTTGGCGGTTCCTCTGTCAGCACGTCAGCACAGAAAGCAGCCAGCCGCCCCTTCGCAAGTGCCTCAGCCACAGCCTGATCATCGACCAACGGTCCTCGGCCTGTATTGATCAGGATAGCTGACGGCTTCATCTGCCGAAGCACCTGATTGTCAATCAGATGATGCGTGTCTGGGGTCAGCGGGCAATGCAGGCTGACGACGTCACACGCTGAAAAGATTTCCTCCTTCGACTTCTTCTCAACGTAGGAAGGCAACTGATTTTCCGGCTTACTGGTATAGGCACAGACTCGCATGCCGAAAGCATGGGCGATGGCAGCCACACGCTGACCGATATTTCCAAGTCCGATGATACCAAATGTCTTGCCAGAAAGTTCCATGTGTGAGAAGTCCCAATAGCAGAAGTCCAGACTTCTGCTCCATCGCCCCTCACGATTGGCAATGGCATATTGTTCCGTGCGGTTCGTCACCGTCAGCAGATGCGCAAACACCATCTGCGCCACACTCTCCGTACTATAGGCTGGCACATTGGTCACCGTAATGTCTCGCTCATGCGCTGCCTCAATGTCCACCACATTGTAGCCCGTCGCCAGCACACCTATATATTTAAGATGTGGAAGCTGTGTCATCTCTTCTCGGCCGATCACCACCTTATTGGTCAGCACAACCTCAGCCTCAGCAGCTCTCGCCACCGTCTCACTCGGACTGGTACGGTCGTACACCGTCACCTCGCCCATTGTCTTCAGTTCATCCCACGACAGATCGCCGGGATTGGCACTATAGCCGTCTAATACTACGATATTCATATTTATTTCTCAATTAACCAATACTCCATGTGCTTGGTCTTTCGCTTGCTGGTGAAGTTGAACTGCACGTCGTTGAGGGCGTTGCCGATTTTCTTGAAAGAGGTCTCCGGATCGAAGTTGGCATAGCGCGAGGTGAGCAGGGCGCTGATGTCACCCAGACTCCACCACTTGCCCTTTTCATCATCATTGGGGCAGCGGAACGTCTCGCCAATCATCTCCACCAGGTCGTTCAGATGCTGATACGGCTCGTTTTCCTGAATCAACGTAGCGATTTCATCGTCATTCAGCCAGAAGCGCTCACCTTGATTAAAGAGGTGAAGTGCCTGGGCAAAAAGCTGCCCATGATAAAGATTGTCCTCGAAATTGATATTACCCGTCACACCGACACAGACGAAACGACGCGAACCCGTGGGATCGACAAGCGGCTTCAACTGGTTGGTAGTGCCGATAAACGAGGTATAACGGCGATAGAGCTTGATGGTCTTGCCGTAAGGCGGACGGAACTTGACATCGCTCGACGACAGCAGATATTTCAGAACAATCTGCTGCGAATTAGTGGTCTTGTCGAACTCATCGATATTGATGAGGGCAAACGAGGTGAGGGCGATATTCAGGTCGAACTCGTTCTTGAAGTTCAGCTTGTCGTTGTAGTAATCGCGCAGTTCCGGAGGCAGGATGATCTTACAGAAGCGTGTCTTTCCACAACCCTGACGACCAATCAAGAGTGGCGTTAACGCATTGCCAGTCAACTGCTTATCGCTCTCACGCCATTGCGCCACCATACCCACGAGCCAAAACCTGAGATACTTCTGCCAATGAGGCTGAGAGGTTGGTACACGAGCGGCCAACTCAGCGATATAGTCGTGTCCGTCCCACTTGGGCAATTGGTCGAGCCACGTGTTCACAGGGTCAAACTGCTCAATGCGCGTCGAGTCGATGAAACGGTTCACGTCGCGATCCCACGATTTCAGACCTAACTCCGTGGCTCTCAGCGTCATATCGTTACGGACTTCTTCCGTGAGAGGCTTGAATCGCTGATCGTCTGAGAACTTCTCGCGATACTCAGCCACACCCGTCAGCAGATTCTTGCGCAGTTCGAAATTGGAATTGAGGAAGATCTCCGTCTTCATCGCCTGTATCGTATCCTCAGGCACACTCTTCAGCGGACGGATCTTGTGCTTCTTGCGATAGGCCTCCTGTTCAGCGACGCTATACACCGTCTGGAAGATCTTTTCGACGAGCAGCCTGTCGCTATTCAGCACAGGATGGAGCAAGGTCAGGCCCTTGGCATGCGCCTGAGGAATGCCCTGATCCAGGCACATCGAGGCTATCTGCATCAGCAGCGTGGCCTCCTTGTTCTCATCGGGCAGGTCGAAATAATGGCCCATCACCG
>JAEETB010000109.1 GCA_016286575.1 Prevotella sp. | reverse complement strand
ACCTGCTCATTCAGCGCGGTATCAAGACGGAGAGTGCAGCCAAGCGCTTCTTCCGTCCGATGCTAAACGAACTGATTGACCCGTTCCTGATGAACGACATGGACGTGGCAGTCGACAGGCTGAACGACGCGATGGGACGCAAAGAGCGTATCATGGTGTATGGCGACTATGATGTCGACGGATGTACGGCGGTAGCTTTGGTGTACAAGTTCTTACTGCAGTTCTATTCCAACATTGAGTACTATATTCCCGACCGTTATGAGGAGGGTTATGGTATCAGCAAGAAAGGATTGGACTATGCAGCCGAACAGGGTATCAAACTGATTATTGTGCTGGATTGCGGCATTAAGGCAATCGATGAAATCGCCTATGCGAAAACGCTGGGCATCGATTTCATTATCTGTGATCATCACGTCCCCGACGATGAATTGCCCGATGCAGTGGCTATTCTGAATCCTAAGCGTGAAGACTCTACCTATCCCTTCAAGCATCTCTGCGGATGTGGCGTGGGATTCAAGTTCATGCAGGCCTTTGCCAAGAATAATGGCATTCCCTTCTCGCAGCTCATCCCCCTACTCGATTTCTGTGCTGTCAGCATTGCCGCAGATATCGTACCCATCATGGGCGAGAATCGCATCCTGGCCTTCCACGGACTGAAACAGCTCAACACCAACCCCTCTGTAGGACTGAAATCCATCATTGAGATCTGCGGACTGACAGGCCGTGAGATCACAATGAGCGATATCGTGTTCAAGATCGGACCACGTATCAACGCCTCCGGACGTATGCAGAACGGTACCGAAGCCGTTGACCTGCTGGTAGAACGCGACTTCAACAAGGCATTGGCCGAAGCCAATCTGATCAACGAATACAACGAGCAGCGCAAGGATGTCGACAAGCAGATGACCGAGGAGGCCAATCAGATCGTTTCGGAACTCGAGACCCAGAAGCATCACTCCAGCATCGTGCTTTACGATGAGAACTGGAAGAAAGGCGTCATCGGCATCGTCGCTTCACGACTGACCGAACTTTATTACCGTCCTACGGTGGTACTTACCAAACATAACGGCTTAGCCACAGGTTCCGCCCGTAGTGTGGCAGGCTACGACCTCTACGATGCCATCAAGAGCTGTCGCGACCTGCTCGAGAACTTCGGTGGTCACACCTATGCCGTTGGTCTCTCGATGAAGATTGAGAATATCCCGGAGTTCCGCCGCCGTTTCCAGAAATATGTCACCGAACATATCCTGCCTGAGCAGACGGAGGCTACCCTCGACATCAATGCGGTCATCGACTTCAAGGATGTCACGAAGAAGTTGCACAACGACCTGAAGAAATTCGCACCTCACGGTCCCGACAATCCCAAGCCGCTCTTCTGCACCCGCAACGTCTATGACTACGGTACCTCAAAGGTGGTGGGCCGTCAACAAGAACATATCAAACTCGAGCTCGTAGACTCCAAGTCGAGCAATGTCCTCAACGGCATTGCCTTCGGACAGAGTGCCTCGGCCCGTTACATCAAGTCGAAACGCTCGTTCGATATCGTTTACACCATCGAGGAAAATATCTACAAGCGTAGCGAGGTCCAGCTGCAGATTGAGGATATCCAACCCAGCGAGGAATGATTGAAGATTATCAATCCATTCTCCGGAAGTACTGGGGCTATGATGATTTCCGCGGTATTCAGCGCGAGATTATCGAGTCCATAGGTAGCGGTCACGACACGTTGGGCCTGATGCCCACCGGTGGTGGCAAATCCATTACATTCCAAGTGCCTGCCCTTTCCAAGGAAGGCACTTGTGTGGTTATTACCCCACTCATCGCCCTGATGAAGGACCAGGTTGAGAACCTCCGTCGCCGTGGCATCCCTGCGGCAGCCATCTATTCGGGACTCACCCGCGAAGAGATCATCATCACCCTCGAGAACTGCATCTTCGGTGCCGTGAAGATTCTCTATGTCTCGCCCGAGCGCCTGTCCTCCGACCTCTTCCAAGCAAAGCTCCGTCACATGAACGTCAGCTTCATCACTGTCGACGAGGCCCACTGCATCTCCCAATGGGGCTATGACTTCCGTCCCTCCTACCTCGAGATCGCCAAGATCCGCAAGCTCATTCCCAACGCTCCCATTCTGGCCCTCACCGCCACAGCGACCCCGCAGGTCGTCGCAGACATCTGCGATAGGTTATCGAGGAATGTGGAATGTGGAATGTGGAATGAGAATAGTCATATCTCACAAAATTTCAATGTCTTCCGGATGAGTTTCGAGCGTAAGAACCTTGCTTATGTCGTTCGCCATGCAGCCGACAAGCGTGATCAGCTCATCCATATCCTCAAAAACGTCAAAGGCTCAGCCATCGTCTATACCCGTAGCCGCCGCCGGACCAAGGAGTTCGCTGAGCTGCTCAACGAGGCAGGCATCTCGGCCACCTTCTATCATGCCGGACTCGATACCGTCACAAAGGACGAGCGGCAGCTCGCCTGGCAAAACGACAAGACCCGCGTGATGGTCGCCACGAATGCCTTTGGTATGGGTATCGACAAGCCCGATGTCCGCGTAGTCATCCATATAGACTGTCCCGACAGTGTCGAGGCCTATTTCCAGGAGGCAGGCCGTGCTGGGCGCGACGGGCTGAAAGCCTATGCGGTACTGCTCTATAACGATGCCGACCACCGCAAGCTCGAGAAACGCATTGCCGACACCTTCCCCGAGAAAGATTTCATCCGTGAAGTCTACGAGCACCTCGCCTTCTTCTATCAGATAGGAGTTGGCTCAGGCTATAACCACACCTTCGAGTTCAACATCGACAAGTTCTGTCACGCCTTCCATCATTTCCCCATCCAGGTCGACTCTGCCCTGAAGATCCTCAACCGTGCGGGCTACATCGAATATACCGAGGAGCAGGATAATCAGGCACGCGTCATGTTCACCGTCAGCCGCAACGAACTCTACCGACTGGAGAACAACACCGACAACGAAGAGCGTGTCATCACAGCCCTGCTGCGCAACTACGGCGGACTCTTCACCGATTATAATTATATCGACGAGTCCTTCATCGCCCAACAGTGCGGCCTGCAGGCCCAACAGGTTTACATGATCCTCAAGAGCCTCAGCCAGCGCCATATCCTCCACTTCATCCCACAGAAGAAGACACCTTACATCCGTTATACCCAACGGCGGGAGGACAAGGAGCATGTCCAGCTCATGCCCGTCATCTACGAGGAACGAAAGACACAGTATGCCGACCGCATCCATGCCATGATTGGCTATGCCACCAACGACAACGTCTGCCGCAGCCGTCAGTTGCTCCGCTACTTTGGCGAAGAGAACGACCACGACTGCCGCCAGTGCGATGTCTGTCTCAGCCACCGTCCTGGAGGTATGGTGTCCGAACCCCGTTTCAACGCGGCGATGGAGAAGATCCTGGCGCTGCTCGACGACGGCAAACCCCACCCCATCACAGACTTACGCGACATTCAGTTGCCTTCCGACGAACTGAATGCCGCGCTCGATTATCTCTTCCAGGAAGAATACCTCCGCCAATCCGACGGCCAGATTTCAAAATTTTAATGTTTAATTTTTAATCTTTAATCTTAAAACTCCAGTTTCAACTGTCTTTCATCCTCACCATCCCGCTCATGACAATAGCTGCTGCCATCAAAGCAGTGCGTACAGAGTTTGCACTTCGGCATACCGATAGCCTCCACAAGATCCTCCAGCTTCGCAAACTTCAGCGAAGTCAGACCTAAACGCTTGGCAATCTCATCCACCATCCGCTTGTATTCGGGCGAATCGGTCTGGGCATATTTCTCCAGATTCTTCTTGTCGTCACCCTCGAAGTCCTTGATGATACGGCGTGTGATCAGTTCCATGTCGCTCTTCGACGAGGTAAAACCAATAAACGGGCAGCCATAGACCAGTGGCGGGCACGAGATACGGCAGTGGACCTCCTTCGCACCATACTCGAAGAACGTCCTCACGTTATCCTTCAGCTGTGTACCACGAACGATCGAGTCGTCGCAGAACACCACGCGCTGGTCTTTCAGGATGGCAGGGTTCGGAATCAGTTTCATCTTGGCCACCAGGGCACGACGTTCCTGATTACCAGGAGTAAACGAACGCGGCCATGTCGGTGTATATTTCAGAACCGCACGCTTGTAGGGCACGCCCTTGCCATCGGCATAACCCAGTGCCATACCGACACCCGAGTCAGGCACACCACAGACGCAGTCCACTTCGGTATGATCCTTCTCGCCCATCATCTCGCCGTTCCGCTCACGCACGGCCTCCACGTTGATACCGTTATAGTCCGATGCGGGGAATCCGTAGTACACCCAGAGGAACGAACAGATCTGCTCACGCTTCAGCGGCTCCTGCAGCACCTCCATCTTGTCGGCTGTCAGGAAGACAATCTCGCCAGGCCCCAGATCTCTCACACGATGGTAGTCCAGGTTCGGGAAACTCGTCGACTCGCTCGACACAGCGTAGGCTCCCTCTTTTTTACCAATCACGATAGGGGTACGTCCCAGGAAGTCACGGGCGGCAATCAGGCCCTTCTCTGTCATGATGAGCATCGAGCAGGAGCCTTCTATCTTACTGTAAACCAAATTAATACCTTCCACGAAGGTACGCCCCATATTAATCAGCAGTGCCACGAGCTCCGTCTGGTTGATCGTGTTGGCCGAATACTCACTGAAGTGCATCCTACGGTCGAGCAACTCTCTGGCAATCTCTTCCATATTGTTGATCTTCGCCACGGTCACCACCGAGAAACGCCCCAGGTGCGAGTTCACCAGAATAGGTTGCGGATCCGTATCACTGATCACACCGATACCCTGATTGCCCGAAAACGAGTCGAGCTCGTCCTCGAACTTCGAACGGAAATAGTCGCGCTCCAGGTTATGGATTTTACGGCTGAAGCCCTTCTCCTTGTCGAACATCACCATACCCGCACGTTTCGTTCCGAGGTGCGAGTTATAGTCCGTGCCGTAAAACAGGTCGTTTACACAACTTTTCGTAGAAATGGTTCCAAAAAAACCTCCCATATACCTATTATATAAAATAGTAAAGGAACGATGCTATTCCTTCCAGCGCAGGCTTGCGCTGTCCCTCTATCTCAATCTTGAAATCAATCTCCACCTTACAGATACCGCGAAGGTTCTGGATATTGTGCAGCTTTGTGGTCATCCTGACGCGCGAACCCGTCACCACAGGCTGTCCGAAGCGCATCTTGTCCATACCGTAGTTCACGAGCATCTTGATGTTGTTCACCTCGATGATCTGATCCCACAGATACGGCAGCACGGAGAGTGTCAGATAGCCATGGGCAATGGTGCTATGATACTGGCTCTCCTGCTTTGCGCGCTCCACGTCCACATGGATCCACTGATGGTCGAGTGTTGCGTCAGCAAAGAGGTTAATACGGTCTTGGTCGATCTGCAGCCAGTCAGAGACACCCAGTTCCTGTCCCAGATGCGCTGCGAATTCATCATACGAATTGATTACTAATTTTCCCATACTTTATTTTATTAGGAATTAAATCGAGGAATGTGGAATGAGGAATGTGGAATGAGATTACTTTTGGAGGTTTCACTGCCGTATTACTATTCTCATTCCACATTCAACATTCCACATTCAACAAATTAAACCTCTTGATTCTCTGGACGAAGCTTGCGCACGGTCTCGCCAGCGCGCCACATCTCCTGGTTGCGCATGGCCTCGAGCTCTTTCTCCAGACCAGCACGATAGTCAGGCTTCGAGTTAGCGTCGATGGTAATCTGAGCCTCGTTACCCGTCTGAACAGAGTAGTACAGCCACTCCATCACAGGCTTGATAGCATCGTGGAAACGGGGAGCCCAGTCGAGTGCACCACGCTGAGCGGTGGTCGAACAGTTGGCATACATCCAGTCCATACCCTTTGCACCGAAGAGCGGGCCAAGGCTCTGTGTCAGCTCCTCAACGGTCTCGTTGAAGGCCTCAGAGGGAGAGTGTCCATGCTCGCGGAGCACCTCATACTGTGCCAGCAGCAGTCCCTGGATAGCACCCATCAGTGAGCCGCGCTCACCAGTCAGGTCAGAGGTAGCCTCACGCTGGAAGGTTGTCTCAAACATATAGCCGGCACCGATACCGATACCGAAGGCCAGAGTCTTCTCCTTAGCCTTGCCAGTAGCATCCTGATAAACGGCATAAGAGCAGTTCAGACCGCGGCCCTCGCAGAACATCGTACGGAGGCTGGTACCAGAGCCCTTAGGAGCTACCATAATCACGTCAACGTCAGCAGGAGGAATCACACCTGTGCGGTCGCTCCAGTTAATTGCGAAGCCATGAGAGTAATACAACGTCTTACCAGGCTTCAGATATTTCTTGATGGTGGGCCACTGCTGAATCTGACCAGCGTCAGAGAGCAACATGCAGAGGATAGTACCCTTCTCAGCAGCCTCCTCGATAGAGAACAGTGTCTCACCGGGAACCCATCCGTCGGCCACAGCCTTGTCGTAGGTCTTACCAGCGCGCTGACCAACGATCACGTTAAAACCGTTGTCACGCAGGTTGCAAGCCTGTCCAGGACCCTGAACACCATAACCGATGACGGCGATGGTCTCGTTCTTCAATACTTCACGTGCTTTCTCCAAAGAGAACTCCTTGCTGGTGACTACAGTTTCCATTACGCCACCGAAATTCATTTCTGCCATAATTGACTTGTTATTAAAATGTTATACTTCTCCCTGTGTACCATGCCAGCCCTACTCGAAAGCCGTCGTCTTGTCAGTTCACTCAGGGCTTACGCGAAGCCCTGACGAGGGGTTAACTTTTGAAATCGGTTGCAAAATTAATCAAATTCAGGCAAAATTCAAAATAAAACGCCAATATTTTTGCTAAAAACCATTTAATTGATTAACTTTGCACAACCAATCATTGAATTCTAACTTATTTAAACTATTCAGGTATGAAAAGAATGCTCTTTCTGACCCTGCTGGCAGCACTCACCTCTCAGGCGCCGGCACAGCAGAACAAGTACCCATGGCAGAATCCCCAGCTGCCAACGGCAGAACGTGTGGAAAACCTCATCTCAATGCTTACTCCTGAGGAGAAAGTCGGACTGATGATGAACAAGAGTGCCTCCGTCGACCGTCTCGGCATCCCCTCCTACAACTGGTGGAGTGAAGCCTGCCATGGTGTGCGCCAGAGCGGATACACCGTCTTCCCCCAGCCCATCGGTATGGCGGCTGCTTTTAGTGAGAAACTGGTCTACGACGTGTTTACAGCCGTAAGCGACGAGGCCCGTGCCAACTGGAACCGCTCCGACCACAACATCTTCAACGTTCCCCAGGGTGTCATCTACTATCCCGGCAACCCCGAGCTCACCTTCTGGTGTCCCAACGTGAACATCTTCCGTGATCCCCGTTGGGGACGCGGTCAGGAGACCTGTGGCGAGGATCCCTATATGAACGCCGTACTGGGTGTGCAGACCGTTCTCGGCATGCAAGGCAACGAAGAAATCGTAAATGGTCAATCGTCAAATCGTAAATATTTTAAGACCCATGCCTGTGCCAAGCACTATGCCGTCCACAGCGGTCCCGAGCCCCTGCGCCACTCGATGAATGTCGAGCCCACCAACCGCGATCTCTGGGAGACCTATCTCCCAGCCTTCAAGGCCTTGGTGAAAAAAGCCAATGTACGTGAGGTGATGTGTGCCTACCAGCGTTTCGAGGGTAAACCTTGCTGCGCCAGCGACCGTCTGCTCATCGACATCCTGCGCAACAAATGGGGCTACGATGCCATTGTGCTCACCGACTGCGACGCCATCAACAACTTCTTTAACAAAGGTCAGCACGAGACCCACCCCGACGGTGTTTCTGCCTCTGTTGATGCCGTGCTTAATGGTACCGATCTCGAGTGTGGTAAGGTGTTCATGGCTCTCACCGAGGCCATGCAGAAGAACCTCATCAAGGAGAGTGTCCTCGACGACCATCTGCGTAAGACCCTCACCGGTCGTTTCGAACTTGGTATGTTCGACCCTGCCGACATGCTCCCCTGGGCGAAGCTCGGTCCCGAGGTCATCAGCAGCGAGCAGTTTGATGCCCTCGCCACCCAGGCAGCCCGTGAATCGATGGTACTCCTGAAGAACGAAGGCATCCTGCCACTCTCCAAGAGCATCAAGACACTCGCCGTCGTCGGACCCAATGCCGACGATGCAGCCATGCTTAACGGCAACTACGGCGGTACGCCCATCGAGGCCCATACCCACTCACTCCTCGAGGGCATCAAGGCAGCTGTCCCCAATGCCAACATCATCTACCGCAAGGCCTGTGAGCTCGACGATGAGTACACGACCATCCATCACCTTGGCGACTTCAACGACGGCAAGGGCGCCAAGGTAGAATTCTGGAACAATGCCACGATGGAAGGCGAGCCCGTGAAGACCGATTATTACAACGAGCTCAACTTCTCCACCTTCGGAGCCTGGGGCTTTGCCCAGGGTGTCAGTCGCGATACCCTCTCCGTCCGTGTCAGCGGTCAGTACAAGGCCACCTTCACCGGTGATATGAAATACACGTTGATGACCGACAACGGCTACACGCTGAAAGTGAACGGCCAAGTCGTCGAAGAAGCTCAGGGCGGTGGACGCCGTTTCTTCGGTTTCGGACGCAAGCCTGAATACAAGTCGTTCCCCGTCAAGGCCGGCAATACCTACGACATCTCCATAGAATACCGTCACGACCATGGCCAGTTTGCCTTATTCCGTGGTGATATCTGCGAACGTATCCTCATCGACTTCACCGACCTCTCCAAGGAAGTCAGCTCAGCCGATGCCATCATCATCATCGGTGGTATCTCTGCCCAGATGGAAGGCGAAGGCGGCGACAAGGCTGATATCGAACTGCCCAAGGTGCAGCAGATGCTTCTCAAGGCTATGCACGCCACAGGCCGTCCCGTGGTGTTCGTCAACTGTTCCGGCTCAGCCATCGCTTTCGGAAGTGTCGAGGATCAGTATAATGCCCTCCTCCAGGCCTGGTATGCAGGACAAGGTGGTGCGAAGGCACTGGCCGACGTGCTCTTCGGCGACTACAACCCCGGTGGCAAGCTCCCCGTCACATTCTACGCCTCTAACAACGACCTGCCCGACTTCCTCGACTACCGCATGGAGAACCGCACCTACCGTTATTTCCGTGGTCAGGCCCTCTACCCCTTCGGCTATGGTCTCTCTTACACGTCGTTCAATGTCGGCAAGGGTCAGCTCTCAGCCTCTAACATGAATAAAGACGGAAAGGTCACCCTCACCGTTCCCGTCACCAATACAGGCTCGTGCGAAGGTACCGAGACCGTACAGGTTTACGTCAAGGCTCTCGACTATCCCGAGGCTCCCATCAAGAGTCTGAAGGGCTTCCAGAAGCTCTCCCTGAAGGCTGGTGAGACGGCTACAGCCACCATCACCCTCGACGGCGAAGCCTTTGAATACTACGACGAGTCGATTGACGAGCTCTCCACCCGTCCCGGACGCTATCAGATACTCTACGGCACATCCTCGTTGGAGAAAGACCTACAGGTGATACCGTTCGTTGTTAATTAAAGAAAGGCTCGCAATTGCGAGCCTTTTCTTA
>JAEETB010000108.1 GCA_016286575.1 Prevotella sp. | reverse complement strand
AGAGCCTCATTGAGAGCGGCATCCGCGACATCTACAGCTGTATGGTCGTCGGCCTCGAGGAAGGAAAGGAGAGCCTCTCGCGCTACGTCCCCACCCGCAAGTTCCAGGCAGGCGACATCATCTGGGTCGTAGGCGAACAAGAATCCATCGACGCCCTCATGAATTGCTAACAAAAAATTATCCCCGCTCGGATGGGCGGGGGTATTGTTGTCTGCAGTTAATCGTTATAGGATGCTGTGAGCTCGCAGATCTTGACGATGACTTGCATGGCTTTCTGCATGGACTGGATGCTGACGAACTCGTAGGGGCCGTGGAAGTTGACACCACCTGCGAAGATGTTGGGGCAGGGGAGACCACGGAAGGAGAGCTGGGCTCCGTCGGTGCCACCACGGATGGGCTTGACCTTGGGGGCGACACCACACTCCTGCATGGCGTGGAGCACGAGGTCGATGACGTACATCTGGGGGTCGATCTTCTCCTTCATGTTATAATATTGGTCCTTCAACTCAACGGTAACGGTGCCTTCGCCATATTTCGCGTTCATCTCGTCGGCACAATGGCTGATGAAGCGTTTGCGCTCTTCGAAGTCTGAGCGGTCGTGATCGCGAATAATGTAGTGCATCTTGGCCTGCTCGATGTTGCTCTCGATGCCCAGCAGGTGGTAGAAGCCCTGGTAGCCTTCGGTGGTCTCGGGGGTCTCGTCGGCTGGCAGCATCGTGGCGAACTCGGCAGCGAGTGCGCTGGCGTTGATCATCTTGCCCTTGGCATAGCCCGGGTGTACGCTGACACCTTTTATATATACGCGCGCGCTGGCGGCATTGAAGTTCTCGAACTCGAGCTCGCCGACATCGCCTCCATCCATCGTATAGGCCCATTCACAGCCAAAACGTTCGACATCGAAATGCTGGGCACCCATGCCAATCTCCTCGTCGGGATTGAAGGCGACGCGGATGATGCCGTGGGGTATCTCGGGATGGTCGCGCAGCCAGCACATGGCCTGGACAATCTCGGCAATGCCAGCCTTGTCGTCGGCTCCCAGGAGGGTATGGCCATCAGTGACGATGAGGTCTTCGCCGACGTGCTGCAACAGCTCAGGGAACTTCGAAGGGCTGCTGATGATGCCCTCGGAGAGGAGGATGTCGGATCCGTCGTACTGACGGACGATATGAGCTTGGATGCCAGCACCTGAGCAGTCGGGGCTGGTGTCGTAATGGGAGATGAAGCCTATGGTAGGGATATGGCCCTTCACGTTAGCCTTCAGCGTGGCGTAGATATAGCCATGGTCGTCCATCTCAACGTCGCTGAGCCCCTCGGCTTCGAGCTCCTTCTTGAGGTATTCTGCGAAGACGAGTTGCTTCGGGGTACTCGGCACGCTGTCGCTATCTTCGGCTGACTGTGTGTCGAACTGCGTATATTTCAGGAATCGCTCTACAATGTCCATCATACCATGTCCCAGGTGAGAATCGTATCTTCGTCGAGGTCACGGGTGACCTTACGGCCGATGACGATATCGGCAAAGCGTGGGGAGATGCCTGTGCCAGGGCGCTTGGGCATGAGATCCTCGGCCTTGATGACTTCACCGGCCTTCATGTCGCGGGTCAGGACGAGTGAACGGCGTGCCTCACGGCGGGGGATAATCTCGCAGTCGAGCACGGTTTTCTCGGGTGAGCCGAGCACCTTGTCAATCCACTGGAAGTTACGGATAGCCTTCTTGAAGTCCTCGGGATCGCCGCCATGGTAGTGGTCGTTGCCAGGGAGGGTCTTGTCGAGGGTGAAGTGCTTCTCGATGACCTCGGCTCCGAGCAGATAGGCTGTGGCGAGGGTCATCATCGTATCGTCGGGTGCGACATGGTCGCTGAAGCCCACACGTACGTCGGGGAAGTCCTTCTTGAGGGTCTCGATGATGCGCAGGTTGGCATTGGCAGGATCCGTGGGGTAGGAGAGTACGCAGTGGAAGATGACGATATCCTTGCAGCCTGCGTTCTTCAGTACACGGATGGCCTCGTCGCACTCTGAGAGATAGGCGGCGCCTACTGACATGAAGACGGGCTTACCCTTGCGGGCAATGTGATCGATAAAGGGCAGGTTGGAAAGATCGGAAGATGAGATCTTATAGAAGTCGACCATGGGCTCGAGATAGTCGGCAGAAGCATAGTCGAATGGTGTCGACGTGAAGTCCATGCCTTTGGCGTGGGTATAGTCGCAGAGCTCACGATATTCGGCCTCGCCAAAGTGATCGTGCTTGAGGAAGAGCTCGTACTGCGTCTTCGTGGGTTCCTTGGTGGTGTCCCAATAGGCAGGTGAGTTCTTCGAGACGATGGTGCCAGCCTTGTAGGACTGGAACTTGGCGCAGTCGATGCCAGCCTCGGCAGCAGCGTCGATATAGAGCTTGGCAGCCTCGAGGGGTGAGATATTCATCACGCGGGCGGTATCGTAGAAGTTGACGCCCATTTCAGCAATCAGATACGGTTTTGTAGTTCTCATTTTAAATATTTAGTTTAGAGTTTAGAGTTTAAAGTTTAGAGATTATTGATGAGGCTCATGACCTTTTTGCGGCCGCTGCGGAGATCGTGGCTCAGGAGCATGTCCTGATAGTGCTGGCGGCTCTCCTTCGAGAGTTGGAGGTACATGCGGAGGGTGGCCTCGATAATCTCATCGGTGGGGTTGAGTCCGATATAGGAGAAACCGTTCTCATTGCACACGAATCCATGCTTCTCTTCGCGATGGTTCTGGGCCATAGCGATGGAGGGCACACCGAGAAGGGCGAGCTCGAAACTGGTGCGGCCTTTCGAGGTGACAGCCACATCGCAGCTCGACATCAGTTCGGGCATGTTGGCCACGTCGTAATAGACATCGAGGTTGTCATAGCGGTTATATTCGAGCAGTTCCTCGACATTGTGCTTGGCACGTCCAAGAGCCACAACGAAGTGCATGTCCTTGTACTCGGGCTTTGTGACAATGTTGAGCAGACGGTCGGTATAGTTCTGAGGATCGGCACCACCGAAGGAGATAAAGACGCGCTCCACCTGATCCTTGATCTTGATGGGCTCATAGAACATAAACGTCTTGCCACAGATATAGTACTCCTCGCCTGCATGGATCTGCGGGAACTCATCGTCCTCATAGAGGGCGTTGATAACGAGATCAGCCTTCTGGATGCCCTCACCGTCGTCCTCGAAGTTGATGAGTTTTGCCTTCGGCAGTACAGAGCGCAGTCCGATCATATAGTCGATGGAGGTGGTGAGGATGTCGTTGATGAAGATGGTGTACTGCTCGCGGCGGCAGATGTCGAAGAGTTCAGCTATACCGTCGACGGCCTTCAGCGTGTGGGCGGTATGTCCGAACACCTTGGGGTCGGTCTGGTTCTTGTCGTAGAAGATATCGGGCTTGACGAAGAACTCGTCGGCAATCTCGAGGGCACGGTAGATGTGGCCGATGCCTCGCTTGTTGTTGCCATTGACGTAGATGGCGACCTTGGGCTCGCTGAGGGCCTTGGCCACGCTCTGCAGGTCGGAGAAGGTGTCGACATCCTGTGACTCGCTCTCGGACACCTCGAAGACGTCGACCTTCTGGCCGATGCGCGTCTCGGGGGTCACCACGCTGCGCTTGGAGATGACGAAGGCGCCCGTCTCCATATAACAGGGAGGCAGGTACTGACGGTTCAGGCGCTTCTCGTAGTTGGGCACCTTATGGCCGTCCTTCACGCCCCAGGAGAGGTGAGGGGCATTGATGGCGGAGATGAGGGTGTCGAGATCGTTGTCGATGGCGTACTTGATGGCACGGTCGAGGGTCTCTACCTTCAGCGTGGGCGATGTGGGCTGCATGGTGACGATATAGTCCCATGTGCCTTCCGGGATGGCATCTGCCACGACGGCATCGAGTGTGACTGCATCGCCGCAGAGGCTCTCATCTCTCCACTTATGGCCTACGCCCATCTGGGTGGCGATGATCCTCACCTCGGGTGAGTCGGTGGTCACCACGACATCGGTGATGTACTCAGACATCTGGGCATTCTTGATGGAATAATAAACAAGGGGACGGCCAGCCACAAGCCTGATGTTCTTGTTGGGGATACCCTTCGAACCGGCTCTTGCGGGAATAACTGCTAATATCTTCATGTTTTGCATCTTATAGTGGTACACCCGCACGGAATCGAACCGTGACCAACGGAACCGGAATCCGTTATTCTATCCTTTAAACTACGGGTGCAACATTTTTCAGAGTGCAAAAGTACAACAAAAAAGTGAGAAATGCATCGTGAAAAGTGAAAAGTGAGTGAGAATTAAAATCTTTTAAGGAATGCGTGAATGCGCAAAATGTTACCGAAAATCAACGGATTGCAACATTTTTGCAAAAAAATCTCGATTTTTGCTTGCATATTGATATTTATTTAGTACCTTTGCAGCCGCAAATTAATAATCACAAACTGAAAATGGGACAAGTAATACAACCTGTGATGTATGAACCGCTGCTGGATATGAAGCAGACGGAACAGGGTATCAAACTGATTAAGGAATTCTTTCAGCAGAATCTTTCGACGGAGCTTCGCCTGCGCCGTGTGACCGCCCCCCTCTTCGTGTTGAAGGGCCTGGGTATCAACGACGACCTGAACGGTGTGGAGCGTGCCGTGACCTTCCCCATCAAGGATCTGGGCGATGCCAAGGCTGAGGTCGTGCACTCGCTGGCCAAGTGGAAGCGACTCTCGCTGGCAGAGTATAACATAGAGCCTGGCTACGGTATCTATACCGATATGAACGCCATCCGTGCCGACGAGGAACTCGACAACCTGCACTCGCTCTACGTGGACCAGTGGGACTGGGAAGCCGTCATCCGCAGAGAGGATCGTACGCTGGCTTTCCTGAAAAACGTGGTGGAGCGTATCTATGCTGCCATCCGCAGAACGGAGTATCTGACCTGTGAGACTTATCCCCAGATCAAGCCCTTCCTGCCCGAGACCATCCACTTCATCCACGCTGAGGAGCTGTTACAGATGTATCCCGACAAAACACCGAAGGAGCGCGAGGATGCCATCTGCGAGCAATACGGTGCCGTATTTATAATAGGTATAGGTGGCGAACTGTCGAACGGCGAGAAGCACGACGGACGTGCGCCAGACTACGACGACTGGTCGACGATGGCAGAAAACGGCCGACAGGGTCTCAACGGCGATATCCTGATCTGGTATCCTGTGCTGGGACGTAGCTTCGAGCTCTCGTCGATGGGTATCCGAGTGGATAAGGAGAGTCTGCTGCGCCAGTTGAAGCTGGAGCACAAGGAAGAGCGCGAAAAGCTGTATTTCCACCAGAAGTTACTGAACGACCAGCTGCCATTGTCCATTGGTGGTGGTATCGGACAGAGCCGCCTCTGTATGGTGCTGCTGCATAAGGGACATATCGGTGAGATTCAGGCTTCGATCTGGCCTGACGACATGCGACAGCGCTGCAAGCAACTGGGCATGAACTTGATTTAAATCATCTATTTTGAGTATATGAGGGGTCGTTTTTATGAAATCGACCCCTAAATTTTGCTATTCCATCTTTGATTTTTGATTTTTTTTGTAAACGTTTACGGAAAAACACTAACTTTGTCCCCGAAATTAACTCAACATTATATTATACCCTAACTATTTAACTGTATGAGAAAAAATCAAGTTACAGACAAGCTGTTGTCGGGTACCAATGTACTTCGACGACTGATGTTCTTGGCTCTGGTGGCTCTTTGTACCTCAGGTGCATGGGCTCAGAAACAGGTGTCGGGAACTGTTGTTGATGCGGCAGGTGAGGCAGTCATCGGTGCCAGCGTCATGGTAAAAGGAACATCTACAGGAACGATTACCGATTTCGACGGTAATTTCACGCTCCAGAATGTTTCCGAGAAAGCAAGCCTCGTCATCAGCTATGTAGGCTATCGCAATCAGACGATTGCCGTTGCTGGTAAGAGTCAGTTGAACGTGACGCTCGAAGAAGACCGTCAGCTGCTCGACGAAGTGGTGGTTGTAGGTTACGGTGTGCAGCGTAAGAGCGACGTGACAGGTGCTTTGACCCGTGTGGGTGAGAAGGAACTGAACACGAAGCCCGTTTCCAACGCTTTCGAGGCCCTGCAGGGAAAGGCAGCCGGTGTGGACATCACCACCAGTGAGCGCCCGGGTACTGTAGGTAGCATCGCCATTCGTGGTCAGCGTTCTATGGGAAGTGGCCAAGGTGCAGATACAAGTCCCCTTTATGTGGTTGACGGTGTGCCCCTCCAGTCAGGTGGTATCGAGACCTTGAATCCTCGCGACATTGAGGCAATCGACATCTTGAAGGACGCCTCTTCTACCGCTATCTACGGTAGCCGTGGTGCCAACGGTGTTGTACTGATCACCACCAAGCGCGGTCAGGAGGGTAAGATGCAGCTGAGCTACTCAGGTGCCTTCACCTTCGAGAAGATCGTCGACAAGAGTCCGGCCATGAATGCCAGTGACTATATCACCTGGCGTCGTTGGGCTTACTATAACTCAGCCCCTGACAAATATACTCCTGGCGACCAGCCTACACAGGAGCAGGACAAGGCCTTCTTCGCAGGCGACGAGACAGCCCTCAACAATGTGATGAAGGGTTGGAGCGGCGGCTCATGGGACGGTTCAAAGGTGACGGATACCGACTGGACGGAGTTTGTGAAGCAGACGGGTGTCACCCAGGAGCATAACGTCAGTGTACGTGGTGGTACGAAGAACCTCGCAGGTTATGTATCATTCGGCTACCTGAACAATAAGGGTACCCAGAAGGGTCAGAGCTACGAGCGCTACAACCTCACCGCTTCTGCCGACGTACAGGGCACACCTTGGTTCAAGGCCGGTGGTTCTGTCAACGCTTCATACGGTGTTCAGCAGTATGGCTATTCTCAGCCTTACGGAACCTCTACAGGTGCCAAGGAACTCTACAGCGCAGCCAAGTCGATCCTCCGCTATACCCTTCCTTATGATGAGAACGGTGAGATCATCACCCAGCCTGGTGGATCTACAACCAATACCTATTCTGTTATTGATGAGTGGACAAAGTCTAATGACCAGCGCGAGAACTTCCGTGTCCTCGGCAGCTTCTACGCTCAGATTGACTTCGGTAAGATCTGGGAGCCTCTGCAGGGCTTGCAGTGGAAGACCCAGTTCGGTCCTGACTTCCGTTACTATCGTCGTGGTAACTTCCTCGACAGCAGCTCTATCAGCCGTGCAGGTGGAAAGAACTCTGCCAGCCGTAGCGATGAGCGTCACTTTGCCTGGACACTCGACAATATGCTGCTCTATAACAGGGGCTTTGGTGATCATAATATCGGCGTGACCCTGTTGCAGAGTGCTTCAAAGATTAACAATGAAAGCAGTTCGATGAGCGAGGTGGGTGTCACCATTCCTTCATTCCTCTGGAACAACATGGGTGCCATCGACATCACTGATTCACAGTATCAGGCTTCGATGGGTACAGGTCTCTCCGAGAGTGCCCTGAGTTCATATATGGCACGTATCAATTATTCGTTCAAGGATCGCTATCTGCTCACCGCTTCTGCCCGTTGGGACGGTTCTTCCGTACTCGCAGAGGGTAACAAGTGGGACTTCTTCCCCTCCATGGCCCTTGGCTGGCGTATGGAGCAGGAGAGCTGGCTCAGGGACGTTACATGGCTCGACCAGCTGAAGCTCCGCTTCGGTGTCGGTGTGACAGGTAACTCTGCCGTTTCGCCTTATGGAACACTCGGTGTGATCAGTTCTTACTGGATGCCGTTCAGCACTGGTAACTCTCAGATTTTCGTGACCAACGAACCTTATTATACTTCTGGTTCCAACATGATGCCTAATAAGAATCTGGGTTGGGAGAAGACCACTCAGTGGAACTTCGGTATCGACTTCAGTTTCCTGAAGGGACGTATCGGTGGTACCATCGATCTGTACAGCTCAAAGACTAATGATCTGCTGCTTGCCATGAGCGTGCCTTCACTCTCGGGTTATCCCTCGATGATGGCCAATGTAGGTAAGACTAAGAACAAGGGTCTTGAGGTGACTCTGAACACCATCCCTGTGTTGACGAAGGACTTTATGTGGACTTCCAACCTCAACTTCGCTCTGCAGAAGGATGAGATCGTAGAGTTGGCCAATGGTAAGGAAGACGATATCAACAACGCCTGGTTCATCGGTGAGTCTATCGCTGTTCACTACGGCTACGAGGCCAATGGTCTCTGGCAGGAGAGTGATGCTGCTGAGATGGCTAAGTTCAATGAGAACGGTGCTAAGTTTACAGTGGGTAGCGTAAGACCCGTAGACCAGAATGGCGACTATAAGATCAATGCTGACGACCGCGTGATCCTTGGTAACAAGAATCCTCGTCTGACCGCAGGCTGGACCAACACCTTCACATGGAAGGGTCTTGAGCTCAACCTCGAGTTGATGGGTCGCTTCAAGTATATGATCAGTACTGGTGGTGAGGGTCAGCTTGGTATGTACCAGCAGCGTGAGATCGACTACTGGACTCCCTCAAATACGGGTGCAGAGTGGCAGAAGCCAGTCTACAGCCAGGCAGGTGGTGATGCCTACGCAGGATTGCTGGGCTTCAAGGATGCCTCGTTCATCAAGATCCGCAACCTCTCTCTGGGTTACAACTTCGACAAGCAGCTGCTCAGCAAGCTGGGTATCGGCTTGAGCAATGCCAAGATCTATATCCAGGGTAAGAACCTCGGTATGCTCTATTCTTCTGTTGACTTCATGGACCTCGATACAGGTGCTACATTCTACAACCGTGGCTTCACCGTTGGTCTGCAGGTGGACTTCTAATGAAGTGATAAATCGTAAATCGAAAATCAGTAAATAGTAAATAATATGAGATATATCAATAAAACAATAGTTTGCGGTGCACTGTCGATGCTGGCTCTGCTGGGTACGACCTCCTGTGGCGATGATTTCCTGAAGGAAGATGCTGGCCATAAGGTAACGGATGCACTGCTGGAAGACGAGACTGGAGCTCTGAAAATGGCTGCAGGACTCTATGGAAACATCCGCTGGCACTTCGGTTATGAGTGGGCCTATGGTATCACACTCTATGGCTGTGATGAGTTCACCAATGGTGCTGACCTTACCTCTGAGCCTTGGAATACCTATGATAGCCGTCTGAATCCGCTCGACTGTACACCTGCCCTGGGTGCAGCCAATAAGAACTGTCCTGCTGTGTCAGCTCTTTGGGATGAGATGTACTATGGTATCGCCACAGCCAATCTGGTGATTTCGAAGGCTGTGAACGTGGCCAATGAGGACAGTCGTAACAAGGCTCTCGGCGAGGCTTACTTCCTGCGTGGCTACAACTACTACCGTCTGTTCTGTCAGTATGGTGGTGTCGTGCTGCAGCTTGAGCCTTCCAATGGTGAGGTTAAGAAAGACTATACCCGAGCTTCTGAGGACGAGACGCTCTCACAGGTGATCTCCGACCTCGAGCAGGCTTATCAGATGCTGCCAAAGGACAAGTGGCGTGGCAATGGTACTTGGACCAAGTACACCGCAGCTCACTTCCTGGCAAAGGCGCTGCTGTATCGTCAGTCTGAGCGTTGTGCTTCTTGGGCTTCCAAGTATGACAAGAACAGCGACCTGAACCGTGTCATCTCAC
>JAEETB010000107.1 GCA_016286575.1 Prevotella sp. | reverse complement strand
CACCCATTGAGGCAATGTCGCCCATCATCTGGTCCATACCTTCCTGATTGATGTCGAAGTAGACGCCTTCCCAAGAGTTGAGCAGGATCTTGCGCTCCTTATTGCCATGAGCCAGCTTATAGTTGCGACCCCACTTGTGGAAATTACGGCTCACGCCTGAGAGACCCTGCTTAGAGAAACTCAGGGCAACGGCTGGCGTAACGAATGTCTCGCCTTTCTTCAGATGATAGGCAGAATTGTCAGGATTGATGCCTGCAAAGAAATAGTGGAAATCTGTATCATCAGTCTCCACCTTCAACTGGTAGTTACCACTATAGACAATAGCTGCTCCAATCACGTCGCCGGCATTCTCCTGTCCCTTTCCGTCGAGTGAGAACATCACTTCTCCATGCGATGTATGAGCATTGCGCACACCATCCTTGTTCCTGATGATCTTCTCGCCTGACGTCAAGGGCTCCTCGCAGAGGATGGCCTCATTGCCCCATGAGCCGTAGAAGGAACTCAGCCAGACATTGCCACGACGGATGGGCAGTGAGCAGGAAGCAAACTGCGTCAGGGTGACGGGCTTCGGCTCGCCATTCTGGATTTCCGTCCAAGTCTCGATCATGTCCTCGTCTGTGTAAACCTTATAGTAAAGGTCGACAGTAATGGGATAGACACGGTCCTTCATACGGATCTTTGTGATCATACCGTCCTTGCTGACATCACCAGTGGCGACAAGGTCGGTTGAAAGATTGCCATCAGCATGGGTCATGGCAAGAGCGGCTTCCGCAGGACAGTTCATGCCATAGGCGGGATAGGCATCCATGCGGCCACCACGAGGCTTCTGCAGATTCTGCAGATCGCTGTCGCTTAATTTGGCACCATAATAAACATACTGGGGCTGTTTCCCCTCGTCGACGTTCAGAACCATCGTTGTGTTCTTGGTCTGAAGAACAACCGTCGCTGCCTTGGCCGACTGAGCCAAAGTGAGCAATAATGCAAAAAACAGAAATTTCTTCATATATGAAAACGTTAGTTATTGATTTTAGTTTACGAGTGCAAAGATACATTTTTTTTTAGACATAAGTACATAAGAACAAATTTTTTATTATCTTTGCAGCAGAAAAGTGTTATCATCAGACAAATAAATACTACAATGGACCTTCTGGATATTATCTTCTTAGCCATTGCACTGGCCATGGACTGCTTCGCGGTTTCCATCGTCAGTGGTGTGTTGGGGGGAGGTATGCTGCGTATGGCGTTCCTGTTCGGCTTCTTCCAGGCGATGATGCCATTGCTGGGCTGGTTGGGCATCAGTCATTTCAGCGCACAGCTTGAAGCCTACGACCACTGGATAGCCTTCAGCCTGCTGTTGATGATTGGTTGCAATATGATCCGTGAGGCTTTCAGTCCTGAAGAGGAGGATTCTGGGCATCAGCATTTTAATCCGAACCAGCTGCGTACCCAGCTGCTACTGGCCATTGCCACGAGTATCGATGCGCTCGCCGTGGGTATATCCTTTGCCTGTACAGGTTATCAGCAGTTGTCGCAACTGGTGCTGCCGCTGGTCATCATCGGGGTGGTTTCTTTCCTTTTCAGCATCCTCGGCAACAAGCTTGGTACACGTTTCGGCAAAGCCATCGCCCGCCGTCTGAAGCCAGAGCTACTGGGGGGCGTCATTCTTATCCTGATCGGTGTGAAGATCCTCGTTTCACACCTCTTTGCATAGTTTTAAATTAAAAATTAAACATTAAACATTAAACATTATAATATTTTTCGTATCTTTGCATTCGAAAACGTGAAAAGGTAATATGAACAATTCGCAATCTACCATCTGTCAGTTCGTCAATAAGTATACATATCCCATTCTTTTGACGCTGTTCGTCTTATGGACGTGCATCGGCATTTTTCCGCTTCAAAGCTACGAGACCGACGGCTATGAAATCATCCTCGGCTGTGACGTGATGTATCGCGAGGGGTGGTCGCTGCCACCTATCTACTCTTATGAGTATCGCATGCAGCCACTGATCACCATCCTCATAGTAAGCCTGAAACACCTGATGCCGTTCCTCACTTGTGAGCAGATCTACAGCATCATGACAGTCGTATCGAGCCTCATCTTCCTGATAGGCTGTATCCGCTTCGCTGAGTACGTCACTGGTGCCAGCAAGACGAAAATACTCATCGCCACGATGCTCCTGCCCGAAATGTATGCCATTGCGATGTACCCCAACTCAGCCATCCCCTCGGCAGCCTGTTTCCTATGGGGTCTGATCCTCATGAGCCGTGAGCGCTACTGGCTATCGGGAGCCCTTTTTGCCCTGGCTATCATCCTGCGCCTCGACATTACCATCGTACTGCCGACGGTTCTGGCCATGTTCATCTATATGGGGAAGTCTGTCAAACGGGCTTTCACACTGTCGATCATCATGGGTTTGGGATTCGTAGCAGCAGCCGTTTTCATGTTCTGGATGACAGGAGCAGAATTCCTGCCTACTTATAACAGTTATCAGAAGTGGAACTTCATCATCACCACCCAGGAGCGTGTGCTCTGCATTCTGGGTTTCTACTCACTGGCTTATGTGGTGCTGGCGCCTCTCGGACTCTATGTCGTCATCAAAAAGAAGGACTGGCGCGAACTGTTTCTCATCGCGCTGCCTATTATCTTGTTGCATAGTATCTACGTGCTCTTCGGCAATGCCTCGAAGCATTTCCTCTATAATGCGCCCTTCGTCATCATTTTGGGTATACACGCCCTGACATGGCTGAAGGAGAAACTGAGCACACGACCTGTACTGAAGTGGGCTGTCTACGTACTGGTACTGCTCTTTATGACCATTTCCGTACGTAAGCGTAACCTCGATATGCCCTGGTTGCAGGAGAATCCCCTCCATCAGATTGGTATGGTAACGCCTTTCTTCTCGCTCCAGAGTGGCCATTCCGAATACACCGTAGGGCTGGGAGCCGGCTATCAGCTGATAACCAACGATGAGTGTATGCTCCTGACAGGACATATCTTCTATCCCTGGTATATCCACTCCTTGAAACAAGTGATCCGCGATTGGCGCGAGCAGCAGAAGGCTGTGCTCGACAAGGCGCCTACGTCGAACATCCTGACCTTTGAGTGGGGCGCCTCAGCACCCGTATCGTTCATGCTGATGACGGAGGACAACCATTTCCGCATGGAGGAGAACATGCCAGAGGAGTATCGTTTCACGATTTCCAATCCCCAGCACGAGCTGCGCTTCTGGCGCGTGATCCTGCCTGCTGGTGTGAGAGACCGTGAGGAGATAGCCTCCTATATCGAAACGGTTCCTGCCAACTATCCGGAAGGCGAACAATATATCATCGCTGCCTCCAACCACTATGGTACCTCACATTTCCTCGATGAGATTGCTCAGACAGGCAAACTGAAGAAAAAGGCAGAACGATTATACCAAATCATCAAATGAACGTGATGCTATGCAGTCAGTAATTACCCCACCCCGTCTGGCCATCGTCGTACCTTGCTACAATGAAGAAGCAGTACTGACAGAGACCAATACCCGTCTGACAACCCTGCTCAATGAACTCATCGGCAGGACAAAGATCAAGGCAGATAGTTTCATCGTCTATGTCAACGACGGTTCCAAAGACCAGACGTGGCCACTTATCTGTCAGCTGCAACAGAACAACACCCACGTCAGAGGAGTCAAGCTGGCTCACAATGCCGGACACCAGAATGCGCTGATGGCAGGATTAGAATCCTTCAAGGATGAAGCCGACGCAATGGTCACCATCGATGCTGACCTGCAAGACGATGTGAATGCTATCGCTGCCATGGTCGACGAATACCTCAAAGGCTCAGACATCATCTACGGCGTCAGAAAGGAACGTACAACGGATACCGTCTTCAAGCGTACGACAGCTTTAGCATTCTATAAACTGATGGCCATTATGGGCACAGACACCATCTATAATCATGCAGACTATCGTCTGATGAGCCATAGGGCTGTAGAGGCTCTTTGTCAATATCCTGAGCGCAACCTGTTCTTACGTGGATTAGTGCCTCTGCTGGGTTTTGCCACGAAGAATGTCTATTACGACCGTGCAGAGCGCTTTGCAGGAGAGAGTAAGTATCCGCTGCGCAAAATGCTCGCTTTCGCCATCGACGGCATCACCTCGTTCAGTATCAAGCCTATCACCATCATCTTCTTGACAGGCATTGGTTGTTTCGTGATTGGATTGTTTTTGCTTGCATGGGGTCTCTATTCATATATTAATAATATGGTGGTCCCTGGTTGGACCTCACTGTTGCTCTCACTTTGGCTGATCGGTGGTGTGATGATTACTTCATTGGGCGTCATCGGACAATATGTAGGTAAAATTTATATTGAAGTAAAACATCGACCGCGCTACCATATCGAGGAAATCGTATGACGATACAAATTCAGCAGCTCAGCATCGGCTATCCCTCAAAACGTGGTGTGAGGATAGTGGCAGAGGGCATCAGCGGTGCTATCCGCAGTGGTGAACTCACTTGCCTGCTGGGCGCCAATGGTGTGGGCAAATCCACACTCTTGCGCACGCTCTCAGCCTTCCAACCCAAAATAGGGGGAGAGGTTCTTATACAAGGTCGCGACCTCGCAGGCTATACTGATAAGGAACTGAGCAGACTGATTGGCGTAGTGCTCACAGAGAAGCCCGACATCAGGAATATGACGGTGCGCGAACTCGTCAGTCTGGGGCGCTCCCCCTACACTGACTTCTGGGGTAACTACTCGAAAGAAGACCTGCAGATTGTCGATGAGTCAATTCATCAGGTAGGCATCGAGAACTTGAGCCGACAACCCATCCAGACACTGAGCGATGGCGAGCGTCAGAAGGTGATGATTGCCAAAGCCCTAGCCCAGCAGACACCTGTCATCTATCTCGATGAGCCCACAGCCTTTCTCGACTACCCCAGTAAGGTGGAGGTGCTGCAACTGCTCAGGTGTATCTGCTCAGAGGCAAATAAGACCGTCTTCCTCTCTACCCACGATGTGGAGCTGGCCTTGCAGTTGGCCGATACCGTCTGGCTGATGACCCGTGAGCATGGTGTCAAGATAGGCTCTCCTCAGCAACTGGCACATGAGGGGGCTCTCTCCAGATTTATCGAACGAGAAGGCATCACTTTCGACGCAGAGACCCTGGCCATCAGAGTCAGAAAAGGCAACTAACGACAACAATCGACAAAACTATGATATACGGACATGGAGACGATATCTTCCGCTATGGCGATAAGATTAAGATGAACTTCAGCTCGAACGTCTATAGTCGGGCTGATTACACAGAACTCAAAGAGTACCTGATGGACCATTTTGAGGTCGTCAGCCACTATCCTGAGCCTGATGCACATTCACTGGAGAGCATGATTGCCGAAAAGCTTGAAGTGCCAGAGAATACAGTGATGGTAACCAACGGTGCCAACGAGGCTATCTACCTTATTGCACAGCTCTATAAGGGCTGGGCATCGGTTATCCCCCAACCTACGTTCATGGAATATGAAGATGCCTGCAAGGCCTATGGTCACCTTATCTCTTACGACACTTCCGACGAGCTCGAGGTGCTACCAGAGGACCGTATCTACTGGCTCTGCAACCCAAACAACCCTACAGGCAACGTGCTCGTGAAGACTCTCATCACTCATATCGTCCGTAAAAACCCCCGTTACCTATATGTCGTCGATCAGTCGTATGCCGATTACACCCTTTGTCCGATGATCCAGCCCAAAGAGATGGTCGACTGCTTCAACCTCATGCTGCTCTTCTCGCTCTCGAAGAAATATTGCATCCCTGGATTACGCCTTGGTTACATCGTAGCCTCACCCATTATCATCGACCGTCTGAAACATATCCGTCAGCCCTGGACTATCAACGCGATGGCCATCGAGGCAGGCAAGTTCTTTATCAGACGCAATCCGAAGATGATTCCAGACCTTGATGAATACCTGGCTGAAGCCCAGCGACTGCATGATATGCTCTCTGACATTGAGGGAATCATGGTGATGAAGACGGATACCAACTTCATGCTCGTCAATATCGACGAAGGCAACACACAAGAGCTGAAGAAATGGCTTATCGAGAACTACGGCATCCTCATTCGCGATGCCTCCAACTTCAGAGGACTCGACAACCACTGTTTCCGTATCACCTCACAAACCCGCGAAGAGAACGATGTGCTCATTGAGGCACTAACCGATTACATTGAGTGGAAGAAAGAAATGTAACACACATGGAAATCAACATAGACCAAACCCACTGGTACGATCGCATTTGGGCAGCCCTTATCTTTTTTACCCGCCTGCCCTTCTGGCGCCTCCACCAGCCTCCTAAGGAGTGTTACTCCACCGTCGTTGAGCACTGGCCCTTAGTAGGCTGGCTGACTGGTGGAGTGATGGCTGCTGTGCTGTGGTTGGGCAGTATGGTCATGCCCTGGACGGTTACCGTCTGTGTAGCCATTGTTACCAGACTGCTGCTTACAGGTGCCCTCCACGAAGACGGTCTGGCCGATTTCTTCGATGGTTTCGGAGGTGGGGGTAGCAATCGCCAGCGCATCCTTGAGATCATGAAGGATTCCCATATCGGCACTTATGGTGTCCTGGGGCTCGGCCTTTATCTGTTGCTGCTATTCTGCTGTCTCTGTTCGCTGACGCCCAGGATGGCTGCCCTTGCCGTCCTTGCTGCTGATCCTTATGCGAAGATGGTTACCAGCCAACTCGTGATCATGATGCCTTATGCCCGTCGCGAAGAAGAGGCTAAAGCCAAGGTCATCTATCGTAAGATAACAGCTCTCCGTGGGGTCAGTTTAGCCTTTCAGGGTCTACTGCCTCTGGCTCTCTTTATCTGGCTCACTGGTGCATCGTGGGAGACACTCGTCTTTATCCCTGCCCTCACCATGTATTTTCTTTATCTGCTCATCTGGCGCAAACTCCACGGCTATACGGGCGACTGTTGTGGGGCCGTCTGTCTGCTCGTTGAACTCACCTTTTATCTCACGCTCGTTGTTGGATGGTAAGTGCAGTCTGTCTCCTTTGTGGCTGGGTGCTCGACCTCGTCTTTGGCGATCCCTCTAAGTTACCCCACCCTATCGTGTGGTTTGGTAAGCTGATAGCTGCAGGCGAACATCAGTTGAACAAAGGGTCTCATCGTCGCCTGAAAGGAGCGTTGCTGGCCATAAGCCTCATCCTCTTTATTTTCGCCCTTGCCTGGCTTCTCAGGACAGTGTTAGGTATCTTCGCCTTGTTTATCTACGATGGCACCACTATTCATCAGATTCCGCTGTTATTGTATATCTTCGATATTCTCGCCGTCTTCTATTGTCTGGCAGGCACGACGCTTATCCGTGAGGTACGACAGGTATTCTTCGCCTTAGACCGTTCCTTGGAAGAAGGTCGTCAGCAGGTGGCCCGTATCGTTGGACGAGACACTTCACATTTATCTGCTCAGGAAGTGCGCACAGCTGCTCTTGAGACCCTTGCCGAAAACCTCAGTGATGGTGTCGTCGCTCCTCTTTTCTGGCTATTACTGCTGGGTACCCCTGGCATGCTGGCCTACAAGATGGTCAACACACTCGACTCGATGATCGGCTACCACACGGAACGTTATCTCGAATTCGGCTGTATAGCTGCCCATATCGACGATGTCGCCAATTATATCCCTGCCCGTTTGACGGCTCTCCTTATGGTTTTGTCTTCAGGTCGTCTGAAACTCTTAGGGTTTGTCCGTAAATACGGACGAAACCACGCTTCGCCTAACAGCGGCTACCCAGAATCAGCCCTTGCTGCCATTCTCGACTGTCGTTTCGGGGGGCCTCACTATTATTTCGGTGAACTTTTCGACAAACCCTATATCGGCTCCAACCCACGGGAGCTCAGCACAGATGATATGAAAAAAGCTGTCCGCATTAATCGGACAGCTGAAATCCTGATGGTTGGCATCGTGGCCATCCTATTTTGTTGTTTTTCCTTTTTACCCTTTTAGCTTTTTGCTTTTCCTATAGGCCAACGGACTAACGCCCGCCTTCGTACGGAAGAAGTTGGTCAGTGCACTCTGGTCGCTGAAATTCAATTCGTCGGCAATCTCACTGATGGTCTTATCCGTCGTCTTCAGCTGGATGCAGATCTCATTATAGAGGAAATTCGAAAGATAACTTAGCACCGTATTGCCCGTCAATTCCTTGATAGTACGCGAGAGATACGTCACTGATACGTTCAGATGTTCAGCATAGAACTGCACCTGACGCTCCTTCTTGAAGTTTCTCGAAGCCAGATGGAGGAAAATCTTCAGGATATTGTCCTTGTGTTTCAAGTCGTGCGTATTGATCTCATTGCCGGAAATTAGCTCTGCCAACATGAATAGACAGATGTTCAAATGATACTTGATCATCTCATTTTTATAGAGGTGAGGGGTCACGATCGTCCTTTGGATGTTGGTCATCATCTGATAGAACGACGCAGCCTGCATCTCGCCCAAATGAACCACTGGCATGGAACTGAACACCTCTATCGGGTTCTGACCTTTGAAATGCTCATGATTGGCAACCAGACTGTCGAAATAATTCTTTTCCACCAGCAGATGAATCGACGACACCTCCTCAGAACAGCCCTCAACGGCGAAGTTGTCGTACGGCTGCTTCACAAACAGGTCGTGCATCTCCAAATGCACTTGATGACTGTTGATCTGATAGTCTTCCCATCCATCTATGATGAGATTGACGGAATAGAAACTGCCAAGCCCAGGATGAACCACGCGACGCATCACATCGCGATCAGCAGCAAAGCACACCAATGCCGAGCCAAACAATCCGTCGATATGATTTTGCTCGGTGAATTCTTCCAGGTTATAAATACCGCTTTGATTCATTACGTTAGGTTTTCAAAATGCAAAGATACAATAAAAATCCTAAATTTGCAAATTTTTGAATAAAAATCCGACTTCGGAACCTAAACGCCGACGGCCGATTCTCCAGTGCGAACAAAATTATTCTACTAAAATTATTCTTTTAGCATAATTTTGTTTGCATAATCCAAATATTATGCTTAGGTCGCAGTTCGAGTGGATATAGACCATCGACCTTTTTAAGGTCAAGATGTGCCTTCAAATAAGAAAAGAAACGATGGTTATCAAAAACCCTTCAGAAAAGTTGCTGAAGGTTATTGAGGAAATGAGAAAGCACAAGCTTGCTCAGTTGGAAAAACTGCGCAACATGAAACCTGAGGATTTCTCGCGTCGTGTGATTTTGTCATAATGGAAGCCTACTATTCTATCATCTTATTCTTCCATTTTATAGCCAGAGATATCCACAACGACATTGTTGAGATGCTGAAAGCTGACATCAGAGCAAACATATACCTTCATCCTCGTGAAAGCCTTTGTAAATCGAGGTTTCAGAAGAGGTATATGTTTGTCAACATCTACCTAACATATACCTATCATGTACCTCAACATATACAAAAAAACGTGCTTTTTTGCATGATAAGTTTGGAATTATAAAATAAATGTTGTATCTTTGCACCTCGAAAATGAGCGATGCTATGAAAAAGCGGGCTTATTACTACTACATTATTAACAATTTAAACATTTAACCATTATGAAGCAAAATTTGCACATCAATGGAGAAACTGTTGCGGTTTCTCAGGAAATGGTTCTGGTAACTGAGCTTTTT
>JAEETB010000106.1 GCA_016286575.1 Prevotella sp. | reverse complement strand
GGGATACAGGTGGGGTGAATCTGAACGTAAGAGGGGTTAGCCATGAAGGCGCCCTTACGATAGCACTGGATAGCAGCTGTACAGTTGCAACCCATAGCGTTGGTAGAGAGGAAGTAAGCGTTTCCGTAACCACCAGTAGCGATAACAACGGCGTTAGCGCTGAAGCGAACGAGCTTACCTGTTGTCAGATCCTTGGCGATGATACCACGAGCGCGACCATCAACGATCACAACATCCTCCATCTCATAACGTGTATAGAGCTTAACCTTGCCAGCCTGAACCTGACAGCTCAGTGAGCTATAGGCACCCAGCAAAAGCTGCTGACCTGTCTGACCCTTAGCATAGAATGTACGGCTTACCTGAGCACCACCGAATGAACGGTTAGCCAGCATACCACCATACTCACGAGCAAAGGGAACACCCTGAGCCACACACTGGTCGATAATATTGTTTGATACCTCAGCCAGACGATAAACATTGGCCTCGCGAGCACGATAGTCACCACCCTTTACAGTATCATAGAACAGACGGTAAACAGAGTCACCATCGTTCTGATAGCACTTGGCAGCGTTGATACCACCCTGAGCAGCGATAGAGTGAGCGCGACGAGGAGAATCCTGAATACACAGGTTGATTACATTGAAGCCCATCTCACCGAGTGAAGCAGCTGCAGAAGCACCAGCCAGACCAGTACCAACCACGATCACATCGAGCTTCAGCTTGTTCTTGGGGTTAACCAAGCGCTGGTGAGCCTTATATTCCTTCCATTTCTCAGGCACTGGACCTGCGGGAATCTTAGAATCTAATACTTTTGCCATAATCTTTTTCTAATTAAAGGTGGATAATTAGCAGCTACCGCTACAGAGCGATGGTGCGCAACCGAATGCGAAAGCCAGAACAACGATCAGGAAGCAGAGCATGAGCAGGGTCACGTAGATGTTGCCAATGCACATCCAACGCTTCAGCCAAATCTTGCCGCTCCAGCCGAAGGTCTGCATAGCTGACCAGAAACCATGAGAGAGATGGAACCAGATGGCTACGAGCCATACGATGTAGAGTACTACGAACACTGGGTTAGAGAATGTCTCCTTGATCCATCCGAAACCATCTGTCGGATCGATTGGAGGCATTGCACCAACAAGTTCTGCAAACATCATGTTGTACCAGAAGTTCCAGAGGTGGAGCAGCATACCAAGGCAGATGATGATTCCAAGAACAAGCATGTTCTTAGAAGCCCACTCTACCTTACCTGCATTAACCTCTGTAGCCACCTCGTAACGGTTGTCGCCACGAGCGGTACGGTTCTGCGCTGTCAGAATGAAGGCGTAGACGATGTGAATCACTGCCAAGGCAGCCAGACCAAGTGTTGCTACAACAGCATACCAGTTGGCACCCAGGAATTCGCAAATCATGTTGTAACCCTCTTCCGAGAAAAGCGCCACCATGTTCATGCAACCGTGGAAGGTCAGGAACAGAATCAGCGCAACGCCCGTTACAGACATTACAACTTTTCTACCAATTGATGAATTGATTAACCACATAAGTTGTTGAATTTAAATGAGTTATTGAATATATAATACTTACTTTTAGGTACATTAGAATACGTTTAGGGGACAAAGTTAATGAAAAATTGTGAAATTCGCAAGTGTTTTTTGGAAAAAATCACATTTTTATTAAATAAACTTGCATTTCGTATCATTCAGCCATTACGGAGTTTGAGGATATTTACTATTGTTTCCAACATCCGGATGTTCAATTCACGACTATCTGAAAGGAGATTCCAGATACCATCTTCTGACAGAACGCCTCGCTTCAAGTCTTTTGGCAATCTTCCTGCCTCATCGTCAGCAAAGTCTTGTTTCCATTCCTCACCACCATAATACTCTCCAAGTTTGGCAATTGCCTCTTGAGCATCTACATATTTATCCAAAGCCTCTGAAAACTGCATCACAGCCACTGATGCATTATCCAGACATTGCTCCATTTGCTTGATTCTTGCCAATTGTTCCATATACTTTTTATTTGCAGATTTCAAAAATAATTCGGCGATAGGATACCAGATGGAATGGACCCTCGTCGTGTACTTCGCAGATGATGTGAATGGTGTCACTGGTGACTTCTGAAGGAATTTGTATGGTAGCTATTGACTGATTGGATGGATTGACAGTTGCCTTGGCTTTTCCAATCTCAGATTGTTGCCACCAGAGGAAAGTGAGCTTGTCGCCATCAGGATCGATTGATGATGAAGCGTCAAGGCGAATGGAGTCTCCTGCTTTAGCCTGGATATGGATAGGCTGCAACCCTTCGCAACCATTAATCACCACCTGTGGATTGTGGTTGCCTTGTCCCTCATCAGCCCACTGCATACGAGCCATAAAATCGTTGATTTCATCGGGATAGAAACGTGTCTTATAACCCACGCTGATACTGATGACTGGCTCCTGCCAACTGGTCCAGGCAGTGGTAAGCGAATCAGCACAGAGACCACGCTCATGATAACCAGCCCAACCAGCCTGATGAGGATCTTCTGGATCGTTCAGACCGTTAGGCATCACATAGAGGAAACTGGGTGTATCGCCCTCTACGCCCCACTTGTAATCTGGATATTCCCTGCCTAAGGCACCTTTGCCCTGGATGTTATCTTGATGAAGTTGCCAATTGCGCTTGCCCAGTTCACATTGCTCCTGCCAAGTGCCTTCATCCCATACGAATTGCAGATCGTCCTTGAATTCCTGTCTGAGCCACATGTGAGAACTACAAACTCGATCCATTCGCATGTTATACTGCATATCCTGGTCTGTAATCGTATAGATACGGAACTTGTTGGCGAATCGTTTCAATTCTTCTGCTGAACGTGTCTGCTTCACTCGCCAGATGGCTTGTGCCAGAGTGTTCGCCCCACCCCATGCAGCAACATAGATAGGACGAGGATCATCTTCATCAGCCAACTGGATCAAAAGTTCACTACCAGGCGAATCATTATCTTCACCTATAACCTTTATTCCTCCTCGTTCGCTGCCCATCACAGCACGACTCTTAATGTAATCTGCACTTGGCCAATAGCCGACGAATTGGCACTTTTCTTCCTCACTATTAGGCAAAAACGCCGTTTGTCCTGAACGCTTCATCAGCTTTGGGACATCCATTCGATAAGCTTCGATGACACGTTGTAGATACTGCGCCCACTCTTTCGGATAAGGATCACAATTCCATCCCACTGAGGTGATAAGTGCCTCGATCTCGAAGAGGTCAGCGTAAGACATCAGACGAACCATCGACTCCATATCGTCTGGCTCCACATCAGCTGGAGCAATGTCTGTACATACCACCAAACGTGGCTTCAGCTCTCCTTTAGCCGCCCACGCCATCATTGGCATGACCAATAGCAGCAACAATGCGATTCTTTTCATGCGACAGACAGATTAATAGCCGAATTCATCGCCAACAAGGATAACGATATGTTTGCCACGAGGCGAGTTGCGCAGGAAATGGACATAGTTGCAGATGCTCTCAGGCGAGTTGCAGTTGTGGCAGACTCCATCCACCTGACAGGGTGTCTTGATCTCGAAACGGGCTGAATTGATTGGTGCTGCTGTAGAACGTGCTCGTTGCAAAGCGGCCTCTACAGTCTGGGCCACCTTATTCATACCTATTATAAATATGACCTTCTTAGGTCCCCATGTAATAGCAGCCACACGATTGCCGTTTCCATCAATATTTACGATCACTCCGTCCTCGCTGATGGCGTTGGCACTCGACAAATAGACGTCAGCCGTAAAAGCTCTCTCATAGATTTTGACCACTTCATCGCGATCAGTCACCTCGTCGCGATCCAGCACTTCGAGAGTACCTCGATCCTTTAAAGCCTGAGGTATACCCATGTCACGAATGGTCATCGAACCACCCCAGGTCACACTACTTCCATCGGCAATAAGGTCTGATACTTTCTTAACTGCCTCTGCTGCCGTTGGACAATAGAAGGCCTCCATGTTACGACGCTTCAGATTCTTGATCACCCGCTCTGCCAATCTCTCGTTTCTTAATTCTTTTGGTGTCATAAAGCTCAATTGTTTTTTATGTCAGTCTTATCATTTTGTCGCAAAGATAATGATTTTCAATGAAAAGACAAAATGTTTAGTCATTTATTACACTTTTTCCATCAAACAATGCTACGATGTGCGAAGAATTTCGTATTTTTGCGGGCAGAAACAAGCATTGATTATGATTCTGAAGTATGATGTCATCGTTATCGGAGGTGGTCATGCAGGTTGTGAGGCAGCCTGCGCTTCTGCCAATATGGGTGCTAAGACCTGTCTGGTGACGATGGACATGAATAAGATTGCGCAAATGTCGTGCAACCCAGCTGTTGGTGGTATCGCCAAAGGTCAGATTGTACGTGAGATTGATGCGCTTGGAGGTCAGATGGGTCTGGTGACTGATGCCACCTCCATACAATTCCGTATGCTGAACGTAGGCAAGGGTCCTGCTATGTGGAGTCCACGAGCTCAATGCGATAGAGGGAAATTCATTTGGGAGTGGCGCAGACATCTCGATGAAACGGAGAATTTGGATGTCTGGCAGGATCAGGCAGATGAACTCTTGGTAGAAGATTCGACAGATTCTGATTCTGGCGATTCAGTCGTTAGTGCCGTTGGCGTGCGTACTATCTGGGGGGCAGAACTCTATGCCAAATGTGTCATCATCACTGCTGGCACATTCTTGAACGGCTTGATGCATATCGGACGCAAGATGGTACCTGGCGGACGCATTGCAGAACCAGCAGTGCCCCACTTCACAGAGAGCATCGTTCGTCATGGTGTTACCTCTGCCCGTATGAAGACTGGCACACCTGTGCGTATTGACAAGCGCTCCGTTCACTTCGATGAAATGGAGATTCAACCAGGAGAGAACAAGCCTTATCAGTTCAGCTACATGAATAAGGCAGGTGCCCTGAAGCAGTTGCCTTGTTGGACAGTCAATACTAACGCAGCTGTTCATGAAGTACTTCGAAGTGGATTAGCAGACTCCCCACTCTACAACGGACAGATACAATCCATAGGTCCACGTTACTGTCCATCGATTGAGACAAAACTGGTGACATTCCCTGAGCGAGACAAACATCCACTCTTTTTGGAGCCTGAAGGTGAAGATACCAATGAGATGTATCTGAATGGCTTCTCGTCATCGCTCCCTATGGATGTTCAGATAGAGGCACTGAAGAAAATGCCTGCCTTCAGAGATATTAAGGTGTATCGTCCTGGCTATGCCATCGAGTATGATTTCTTCGATCCTACCCAACTATATCATTCGTTGGAATCGAAGATTATCTCCAATCTTTTCATGGCAGGACAGGTAAATGGTACAACAGGTTATGAGGAGGCTGGCGGACAAGGTACGCTGGCAGGAATCAACGCAGCCATCAAGGCTGGGGCAGCAGCCAGTGATACTCATGTCGCAGAGCCATTCATCCTCCATCGTGATGAAGCCTACATTGGTGTTCTTATCGACGACTTGGTCACGAAAGGTGTGGATGAGCCCTATCGTATGTTTACCTCACGTGCTGAGTATCGCATTCTTCTCAGACAAGATGATGCTGATGCACGACTGACGGAAAAGGCATACGACCTCGGATTAGCAAAAAAAGACCGTTTTGACTGGTGGCTGGAGAAGAAACAACATATCGAAGAAATCGAAACTTTCTGTCAGAACTTCGCGATTAAACCGAAGTTGATCAATTCTGCTTTAGAGGCTCTTGGCACTACCCCACTCCAGTTCGGCTGCAAGCTTATCGATTTGGTAAACCGTCCTCAACTGAATCTGACAAATCTCTCTGAAATCATCCCTGCATTAAAAGAGGTATTAAATCGCCCGAATAATCGGAAAGAGGAAATTGCAGAGGCTGCAGAGATCCGGATGAAATATAAAGGATACATCGAACGCGAACGAGTCATCGCAGAGAAAATGCATCGACTGGAGAACATTAAGATCCGTGGCCATTTCAATTACGAAGAATTGCAAGGACTCTCTACCGAATGTCGACAGAAACTGATGAAGATCCAGCCCGAGACTTTGGCACAGGCCAGTCGTATTCCTGGTGTCTCTCCCAGCGACATCAATGTGCTGCTAGTACT
Organism: Prevotella sp.; assembly: GCA_016286575.1. Lineage (GTDB taxonomy): Bacteria > Bacteroidota > Bacteroidia > Bacteroidales > Bacteroidaceae > Prevotella. Next base: position 3,604 of record JAEETB010000106.1, on the reverse strand, counting down.
CATGGGCAGATGATGTTCCACGTGAAACAAACAAGAAACAATAATATTATAACTCACTGATTATGAATAACAAAACATTGATTGACAATCTGCGTTGCATACCAGATTTTCCCAAGAAGGGCATTAACTTCAGAGACGTAACAACCCTGTACAAAAATGCAGAATGTGTTCAGATTATGCTCGATGAGCTGGAGGCGCTCTACAAAGACAAGGGTCTGACCAAGATCGTTGGAATCGAGAGTCGTGGCTTCGTCATGGCGTCTGCACTGGCTGGTCGTTTAGGCTGTGGTATCGTCTTGGCACGTAAACCAGGCAAACTACCTGCTACCGTGATCAAAGAATCGTTCTCTAAGGAGTATGGTGTTGACACCATCGAAATGCATCTCGATTCAATCGATGAAAATGATGTCGTTCTTATTCACGATGATCTTCTGGCTACTGGAGGAACTGCCATGGCTGCCTACAAACTAGTACAGCACTTCAACCCTAAGAAGACCTACATGAACTTTATCATCGAGATCAAAGACGAAGGATTGCACGGACGTGACCTTTTTAAAGATATCGACCTGACCACCCTCGTAACAATCTAATGATGTTCCACGTGAAACGTTAAAGATGACAAGGGAAGAAAACGAGAAGCGATTAACGTATCTGAGAGATATCGTCAGCAGGTTGCCAGACAAGCCTGGCAGCTATCAGTTTTATGACGATACAAAGACCATCATCTATGTGGGTAAGGCGAAAAATCTTAAGTCGAGAGTTTCGTCTTACTTCCACGCAGAGGTCGATCGTTTTAAGACGAAAGTTCTCGTCAGTAAAATCTTCGACATCAGCTACACCGTCGTCAACACAGAAGAGGATGCACTGCTTCTGGAAAATGCCCTCATCAAGAAATACAATCCACGTTATAATGTACTACTGAAAGACGGCAAGACCTACCCCAGTATTTGTATCACCAACGAATACTTCCCACGTATTTTCAAAACCAGAAACATCAATAAGAAATGGGGCACTTACTATGGTCCTTATGCCCATGTTGGTGCTATGTACGATGTCTTGAACCTTATCAAGGAATTGTATAAACCACGCACCTGTAGACAGCCAATCACGAAGGAAGGGGTTGAGTCAGGAAAATACAAAGTATGCCTTGACTATCATATCAAGAAATGTTTGGGTCCCTGCGTGGGAAAACAATCCTGCGAAGACTATCAGAGGAATATAGCAGAGGCTCGTGAGATACTGAAAGGAAACACTCGACAGGTGCTGAAAGACCTTAAAGAAGAAATGATGCAACTGTCAGAGGAGCTCAGGTTCGAAGAAGCAGAAGAAGTAAAAAGGAAATATCTGGCTATCGACAAATTCGTCAGCAAGAGCGAAGTTGTCAGCCACACCATAAATAATGTCGATGTATTCTCGATTACTTCAGATGAAAAAATGGCCTTTATCAACTATGTTCACGTCTCTAATGGCAGTGTCAACCAAAGCTTTACCATCGAATACAAGAAGAAGCTGAACGAAACAGACGAAGAGTTGCTCCAGCTTGGTATAATCGAACTCAGAGAGCGTTTCAAGAGTGATGCCAAGGAAATTGTGGTACCTCAGGAGGTTGATCTTGATCTGGAAGGTGTAACCTTTACCATCCCTCAAAGAGGTGATAAAAAGACCCTGCTCGACCTGTCGATCATGAACGGCATGCAATACAAATTCGATCGACTGAAACAGGCGGAAAAACTGAATCCTGAGCAAAAACAAACTCGACTGATGAAAGAGTTGCAGGACAAGCTTCATCTGCCTAAACTTCCCTATCAGATAGAGTGCTTCGACAACTCGAATATCTCAGGTTCAGATGCCGTTGCTGCCTGTATCGTTTTCAAGAAAATGAAGCCTTCTAAAAGCGATTATAAACGATACAATATCAAGACTGTCGTTGGTCCTGATGACTATGCTTCGATGAAGGAAGTTGTCCATCGTCGCTATACCCGTCTTTTAGAGGAAGAACAACCCCTACCCGATCTTATTATCGCTGATGGAGGAAAGGGACAAATGGAGGTCATCCGTCAGGTTATTCAGGATGAATTGAACCTGGATATTCCCATCGCTGGTCTGGCCAAGGATGACCGCCATCGAACCAACGAACTGCTCTATGGATTCCCACCATTGAAAGTGGCATTGAAGGTAGATAGTGAACTCTTCCGAGTACTTACTCAGATTCAGGATGAAGTACATCGTTTCGCCATCAAATTCCATCGAGAAAAGCGTTCTAAGCGCGCTTTACACTCGGAATTGGAAGATATCAAGGGCTTGGGATCAAAAGGCCGTGAGGCGCTTCTAAAGGGGCTTAAAACGGTCAAGAAGATAAAAGAGGCTGAACTGCCTGAGTTAGAAGTCATTATTGGCAAGGCAAAAGCTCAGATTGTCTACCAATTCTTCCACCAGTAGCTGAAGGCAAATCGTAGCCGACTAAGCAGGCGATCGTAGCCGACCTGATCGACGATCGTAGCCGACTAAGCGGGCTGTCGTAGCCGACCTGGCAAAACAGATTATTTCCATCATTTTTTTGCCTAAGATTTTGCGATTTGGAAATAAGTTTGTATCTTTGCCGAAAAATCAAGAATATGCGAGCAGTTATCCAACGTGTCAGCCACGCAAGTGTCACTATCGAAGGCCAAGTAAAAAGCCAGATCCAACAAGGTTATCTCATCTTGTTGGGCATCTGTGATGAAGACTCGAGTGAAGATGTGGATTGGCTGGTAAAGAAGATCGCCAATCTGCGTGTATTTGGTGATGAAAACGACGTGATGAACCGTTCGATTCTCGACGTTGATGGTAATTGTCTGGTTGTCAGCCAGTTTACGCTTTATGCAAGCTATAAGAAGGGAAATCGCCCAAGCTGGTTCCGTGCTGGCTCTCACGAGCACTCTATCCCACTCTACGAAGCCTTCTGTGCGCACCTCTCTGAAGCCATCGGCAAGACTGTTGGAACAGGCGAATTTGGGGCTGATATGAAGGTTGAACTCTTGAACGATGGACCTGTCACCATCTGTATGGACACAAAAAACAAAGAATAAATCAACTTATGAACACTTACCCATCATGAATACCAAAGAGATCTTAAAGCATCCAGCAGCCAAATGGGGATTCTTATTCCTATTTATGTTTGCATTACACGTACTACCTATCCCTATTAAGAAGTGGATTTGTATAGTGTTTCTGATTCTTTCGCCAATTATTCCTATCTGGGGTCTGACAAAATGGAAACAGAACAGCAGGTTATTAAATTACGAATGGATAGCTCTAATGGTAATAATCATCGTAGCCTGGGCATTACTTTTATACTTTATAGGACCAAACAATATATTTAGCTTCGAATGAAAAAGTTTCTTCGAGAAATAGAAATGGCAGGTGTGATTCTGGCGTCTACTGGAATCGTCAACTCACTGATTTGGGGTTCGATTTATGGCGGATGGATCTGCGGAATCGGTATCCTGCTGATGCTGATCGTGTTCCTCTACAAAGCCTTTCACTGGAACGAATATGCCCGTGATAATAAGCAATATATCTGGATTATCCTACTGACGATAGCCCTATTATTCATTCAAATGTT
>JAEETB010000105.1 GCA_016286575.1 Prevotella sp. | reverse complement strand
ACGCCTGAGACGATGATACTCGAGGGCTATTCGTTCTACGATACCAACGGCATCCTGCTCTACGACCTGAAGCCGAAGACGTTCTACCAGCTGATTCAGCAGGCTGTGGACGATGCCCGTAAGGAAGGAGCCGACTACGTGGTGGTGATCTCACATGTGGGTGAGACAGCCCAGTCGATGGGATTCAGTTCTCACTTCATGGTGAACAACACAAGAGGCATCGACGTGGTGCTCGACGGACATTCGCACGAGATCATCGAGAAGGCTCTTGCCCAGAATCTCGATGGCCAGCAGATCACGGTTACACAGACAGGTACACAGTTCGCCCATGTCGGCAAACTGCTGATCACCCCTGATGGTCGTATGACTACCCAACTGATCAAATCGAAAGACATCCCCTACGAGAATGCGAAGATCACGGCTCTTACAGACAGTATCCACCAGATGGTGAAGGCGGTTACCTCGAAGGTGGTAGCCCATAGTGACTACACCCTTGTTGTGAGCGACGAGAACGACCAGTGGATTGTCAGGGGCGAGGAGACGAATGCAGGCGACCTGGTGGCTGATGCCTACCGTTATGCCCTGAAGGCTGATATCGGTTTTGAGAATGGTGGTGGTATCCGTAACGACATCCATGCAGGTGACATCACCTATGGGGATATCATCGGCATGCTGCCCTACGATAATACCCTGCGACGTATCTCTGTGACTGCCACACAGTTGAAAGAGATGCTGACACGTTGTACCGCTCTCGTACCTGTGCTCGATGGTAATTTCCCACAGTGTTCAGGCATCAGGTTCACTGTTCACAGCAAGCGTCACACCGTGAGTGATATCGAGATCCTGCAGGAGGATGGCAGCTATGCGCCCATCGATATGCAGCGCACCTATAGCGTAGCCCTGACGGACTACAATCATGAGGGTGGCGGCTTCTTCAGTTGTTTCAAGAGCTGTCCGGTATTGTTCGAAAGTTCCATCCGCTATTACGAGGCGTTGTCTGACTATCTGACGAAGGTGCTTGGTGGGAATACAGGAGCAGCCTATGCCCAGCCTCAGGGACGTATCAAGATTGTAGCCGACTGATCAAGGGCATGAGGTATTTCGTTTGGTTCAGTTATGACGGAACGGCGTATCATGGTTGGCAGATACAGCCTAACGGGAACTCTGTGCAGGAAGAACTGCAACGGACTTTGTCTACATTGTTGCGCCAGGAGATCAGTGTGACTGGGGCCGGCAGGACTGATGCTGGGGTACATGCCAGGGTGATGGTGGCTCACTTTGACCTGGGGGGACATGAAACATTCGACATGAAAGATTTGGCATATAAGCTGAATCGGATCCTGCCCAAGGATATCGCTGTTGAGAAGGTTGAACCTGTCAGTGACGAGATGCATGCCCGGTTCTCAGCGACCTCACGTACCTATCATTATTATATTCATACCAGGAAGGATCCGTTTCGCAGGGCCTATTCCTGTGAGTTGCACTACGAGTTGGACTTTGAGAAAATGAACGAGGCAGGACGTATCCTGACGACCTATGAGGACTTCGGGGCTTTCTGTAAGGCTCACTCAGATGTCAAGACGACGCTTTGTAAGGTGACGAAAGCAGCGTGGATTCAGACATCCGACTCGAGCTGGTATTTTGAGATCACGGCGAATCGTTTCCTGAGGAATATGGTGAGGGCAGTGGTTGGTACGCTCATCGATGTAGGCAGGGGTCGCCTGTCGCTCGATGACTTCAGGAAAGTCATTGAGGGCAAGCGCAGAACAGAAGCGGGTGAGTCCATGCCCGCAAATGCGTTGTTCCTCGAAAACATAACGTATTAGTGAATAGTGGTGAGTGAAAAATCGTAAATCGTAAATCGGACTCGCTTTAGCGCTTTTACAAAGCGTAGCGACTAAAAGAAATCCTATGTGGTTAATATTGGCTTTTATGTCGGCAGCGATGTTAGGCTGCTATGATTCATTCAAGAAACAAGCACTGAAGGGGAACGCAGTGATTCCTGTGCTGTTCCTGAATACCTTGTTCTCTTCCTTGATCTTCCTGCCGTTTATTGTGTTGAGCGGTACGACGACGATGCTCGATGGCAGTATCTTCCATACAGCCAGTGGCGGTTGGGAGATGCATAAGTATATCGTGCTGAAGGCAGTGATTGTGCTCTCAAGCTGGATCCTGGGCTACTTTGGTATGAAGCATCTGCCACTGACGATCGTGGGTCCTATCAATGCCACAAGACCCGTGATGGTGCTGGTAGGAGCCTTGCTGTTCTTTGGTGAGCGACTGAACGTCTGGCAGTGGATAGGTGTGCTGCTGGCTGTGGCTTCGTTCCTGTTGTTGAGTCGCAGTGGTAAGAAAGAGGGTATCGACTTCAAGCACGACCACTGGATCTATATGATTGTGGGTGCTGCGATGCTGGGAGCCGTGAGTGGCCTCTACGACAAGTATCTGATGGCACCTGTAGAGAGTGGTGGTGTAGGCTTGGACCGTATGATGGTGCAGTCGTGGTATAACATCTATCAGTGTGTGATGATGGGTGTGATGCTCTGGCTGCTGTGGTGGCCTAAGCATGAGCAGACGACACCGTTCCACTGGTCTTGGTCGATCCTTGGTGTGAGCATCTTCCTCTCGACAGCCGACTTCATGTATTTCTATTCGTTGAGTCTGCCCGATGCGATGATCAGTATCGTGTCGATGGTGCGCAGGGGCAGTGTGATCGTGAGCTTTATGTTCGGAGCGATGTTCTTCCACGAGAAGAACCTCAAGGCTAAGGCTTTTGATCTGGCGCTGGTTTTGCTTGGGATGTTCTTCCTTTACGTCGGGTCGAAGTAAACAGGTCGCGCAGACCGTTAAAGTCCTTTTTCATGATGATACCGATACCCTGAGTGTTCAGACTCGACTTCGTGAAGTAGCGGTCGTTGGTCTGGTTGTAGACCTTCAGTGCCAGGTTGCCACTGGGATACAACAGGTACTGCACATCGAAGTCACCAATGAATGAGGGTGTGGCGCGTGTGGCATTGTCACGGTAGCCGAACTGTCCGTTGAAGAGCAGTCGGTTGTTGAGCATTCGACCGTTGATGATGCCTTCATACTCTGCATTGTGCCAGCCCTCGTTACCTGTCGAGATATTGGCGCCGAAGTTCCAGTTGTCGTTCTTGATAATCTGGTTGAGCAGGGTGTTGATCTGTGTGGAGAGCGTGCCTGAGAGGAAGCTCTGCATGGCGAGCGATGTCTGATCGGTCTGCTGGCCTGTGGCGCTGTTGTTGGCTCCCTGGTTGTAGAAACGTCCGATACCCAGCAGATAGACCACCTGCTGGTTCATCTCCTGCTGACCATTGATGATAGAGCGCACCATCTGCTGCTCGTCGGCATTGACAGTCGGCATCTCGAGGTCGAAGTCCACTTGTGGGGCATTGGGCTGTCCTCCGATATTCATCAGACAGTTCACACGGATGGTATTGTTGGTGAACGAGTTGCCGATGTTGAGGTCAGAGAGGCTGACCCCATTGACGGTATAGACGGCCTGGAGATTGAGTGCAGCGTTATAGGGATCGCCTCCAAAGACGATCGTTCCGCCTCGGTTGAAGGTGAAGTTCTTCTTGATGATGTTCTGGATGGTAATGCCGTAGGTACCATGATCGACGGTGTAGGTGCCGAACATGTTGAAGGGTCCCTTGTTGTGGAAGGTGGCTCTGATAGCGCCCTCACCGTTCAGGGTGATAAAGTCCTTCGTATTAGCATCCATCAGCAGACGGATGGTGGCCTGGGGCGTCGTGTTGATCAGGAAGTTGATATAGATGTCGGTATCTGTCATACGGGTGTTTACAGTTGATTTGTTTCCTGTAGACTTGTTTTCCTCCTCCTCCCATTCGATGAACTCCTGATGCGAGATGGCGTCAGGGTTAGCAGCATTATAGACGAAGACCGAGTTGCTCTCAGGAGTGACGTCACAGTTGATGGTCACCTCATTGGGTCGTCCATGGATATCGACAGTGCCTGTGGCATAGACCGTTCCATAGAAGGATGACTCACCAAAGTCAGGGAAATCGAAGGCCAACAGGTCTTCAGCCTCTACGGAGAGGTCGAAGGTGAGATTGGTCAGGTGCTGGTGGTGGATGCCTCCCGATAGATAGGCCATGTGGTCATTACGGTCGTAGATAGGCAGTCGGTGGAGCTCGATCTCGTCAGGAATCATCACGACGGTATCGCGTCTCAGCTGGTAGGTCGTGTTCAGTGAAGTGACTGTAGCCTCCCCGTCAACGACGACTTGCCCCGTCAGGTTGATATTGTCGAGGGTACCCGAGAGACGCGTGTTCCCTTCTGCATGTCCAGTGACATGACTGAGGAAGGAGTTGGTGAAGTTGTGCATGAAGTCGATGTAGGTCCCATGCGCGTCGATGGCGAGGTCGATGGTGTTGTGAACAGGCGATACATAGCCATTGACATCGGTATAGGCGTCTGGTCCGTCATCGGCTACAGCCTGAATATCGATCTGTTCCAGTTCCTGATTCCACTTGGCGTGGGCATGAAGCACACCCATCCGTCCCCGTTCGAACTTGAAGTCGCTGACGTCGAGATCGGCAGAGGCAGCAAACTTGTCGAAGAGTGAGGAGGCGTAGGCACGACCAGTGGCCTTGCCTGAGAACTCGACACTGTGGAAGTTGACAAGGTCGAGGATATAGTCTACCTCGACGTCGTTAAGATCGACGGTAATAGAGTCTTCAGCACGTTTTGAAGCGATACCGTCGATGATGATATGCTGGTCGCCATGATGGACGGCAAAGCGGTCTACGAGGAGGTGGTTCTCACTATAGAGGATGTCGGAGGGCTCTACGCTCCACTTGCTGTTATTCAGCAGTACGTGTGAAGGCATGATGCGCACGTGGGCCTCAGGTTTGTTGACGAGGTTCTGGTAGAGACGGATGATGGTGTTGAGTTCACCGTTCATACGCTCTTCGGGGTGATGGTTATCCCATTTGAGGGCAGTGGTGAGGTTATTGTCACTGGCATCTGCCTGCAGGTTGAGTTTCAGATGGTGACCGTTATCCAAGAGTTTGGTCAGCTGCAGGTCACACTTGATGGCATCGGCAGGAGAGGTGATGTGGATGGCACCATCCGAATACCAGGAGCCGTTATAGGCAAATGAGGGTAAATCGCCATCCAGGTTGATGATATGCGAGAGGTCGTTGACCTGTGCCTGGAGCGAGAGGGGGTGTTTGAGCTGGACATCGACCCCGAGGAAACGTCGCAGCCAGTCTGTCTTACTGACAAGCAGTCGGAGGTTGAAGTTGTTCTCCGTCTTACGGACAGGTGGCAGACCTGGTAGGGTGGGAAGCTTCGAGGCGATGAGGTTGGTAAAGCTCTGTTTGAGTGAGCCGTAATCGAAACGTCCCTTGAGTTCGGCATCGGCGAAATCACTCTTGAGGGTCAGGAAATGAATACCTTCATCGTAGCCCGACGTCAGCATGAGGTTGTCGAGGTGGTAGGCAGGCAACTCGTCTGTCTCACCTACGATCAGATTGGTCACATGCAGGCTGCCTTGGGCATCGTTGAGTGTTCGGGCTGTGAAATCGGCATCAATGGCACCAGAAAGGACGGCATTGCCGAACTGATCCGTCAGATGGAGGGCAGCAGGAGCGAAGTGGACGACTTCTCCTACGAGACGTACTTTCTTGGCCTTCTGACTGGAGTCCTCAAAGACACCCTCTGTCAGTTCTCCTTGCAGTTGGGCAGCCAGATGGGGATCGTCGATGCCAAAGTATCCGGATATGTCTCCCCGTCGATAGCTGCCGTTGACAGTGATGTCCTGATAGGTATAGCCATTGTAGTCGAACTGGCTGATGGTGCCATCGACAGTGACGTCGTGCTTGTTTTGTTCACGTAGCTGTCCACTGAGTTTGATATTGGTCGCCAGTTGTCCGAAATGCTCGTTGGCAAGAATCTGACGGAGACTGATGCCTTCAGTGCTGAGCTTGCCCTGGAAGATCTTGTCAGGAGTGATGTCTAGCTGGGTATCGACAGCACCAGCCCCAGAACGGGCAACAGCCTTGAGGGAGGTATTTCCCTGAAGGGAACGGTCGAATGTTCCTGTGAGTTGGATGTTACCGATTCGTGTCAGTTCCTGCGGTATCTGCGGGATGGCTTTCGAGAGGAAGTCGAGACTGTTCTCAGACAGGTTCACATGGTTCATCTGCAGGTGCCAGGCAGGCTGAGAGAAACGCTCTACCCATCCGCTGACAGCAAGGTCGATATCACGTTCCTGAGTGGCTATGCGCAGCTGGTTGATGGTGACTTGCTGGTCTGTTCCGTTGAATGCTGATTCGATGTTAATCGCTCTTTGAAAATTCTTGAGCGTAGGTACAAAACATCTTAGGTCAGAAGGAGTTATGCGTGTCTCTTTGATGTCTCCTGAATAGTGTAAAGACCCAGGAACCAGTCCTTTCTCATCCATCTTGTAGGTGGCGTGAAGGGTGTCGATCTTCAGTTGGGTACTTGGCATCTGTACGAGTAGTCTGGACAGCAAAGCCTCTTGTCGGCCAGCTTCGAGTCTGAAGTTGACGCGGTTGACGAATAGTCCCGACTGTTCGACACATCCAAAACGCTTGACGTTGACGTTGATCGAGTCGTCTGTCAGTGTGCGCAGGCTGATGTTGGCACTGAGTCCGGCGATCAACAGATGGTCAGGATTGAATTTGCCTGGTGTCTTAGGTTGGTCATAGACATCATAGGCCACACTGGTACGTCGTATGATCAATGAATTGATACGCAGGTCGAGTGGGGTATGACTGGTGGTATCCTTCGGAGCCAGGGAGTCGAGCACAAACTGGAAATTATGAGGCGTATTGGCTTTCTGACGATAGAGTGTCAGACGGGCACCGAAGAGTTGGGCTGAGGAGATGGAGATACGGCCATCGATGAGTGTGCCGATATCGACCTTGGCCGAGAGGCGCGACACATGGGCCATTGGCTTCTGACGCTGGTCAAGGATTCTGAGGTCGTCGATGATGATACGGTTGAGGAATCCCATGTCAACACGTCCGATGGATACCTCTGTACCGAGTTGTTGCCCCACTGCATCGGCCACTTTGCTGCCGATGAAGCGTTGCGCTGCGGGAATATGAGAGACACCCATGAGCATCAGATTCATCAGAATGATGCTCCAAATAGTCCAACTGACGAAACGTTTGAATAGCTTCACGAGGCAAAAATACGACATTTTATCGTGATTTCTACATTTTTTTCTTATTTTTTTGCTTTGTCTACCAAAATTTTATTAATTTTGCCATCGCTGTGTGCAACTATTCTATCAAACATTTATATAAATGGCAAATGTAATTAAGTTACGCAAAGGCTTGGACATTCATCTTCAGGGCAAGGCTGAGGAGAAGAAGATCCAGTTGAAATCCAATGGCAAGTTTGCACTTGTGCCGGATGATTTCGAAGGGGTCACTCCGAAGGTCGTCGTCAAGGAGGGTGACAAGGTCAAGGCCGGGGATGCGCTGTTTGTCAACAAACAGTATCCCGACGTGAAGTTTGCCTCGCCAGTGAGCGGAACAGTCCGTGAGGTGGTACGTGGTGAACGTAGGAAAGTGCTCTGCATCAAGGTTGATGCTGATGCCCAGCAGGAGTTTACGGACTTCGGCAAGAAGGATGTCAGCCAGCTCTCGGGCGAGCAAGTGATTAACGCATTGTTGGAAGCGGGTATCTTTGGTTACATCAACCAGTTGCCTTATGCTGTGTCCACGAATCCCAGTGTTCAGCCTAAGGCAATTTTCGTTTCTGCCCTCAGAGACAAGCCCTTGGCTGCTGACTTCGAGTACGAGGTGGCAGGTCAGGAGGCCGACTTCCAGACAGGTCTCACGGCCCTTTCTAAGATTGCCAAGACCTATCTCGGTGTAGGTGTAGGCTCTAAGCTGGAAGGTATGAAGGATGCAGAGGTGACCGTCTTCGATGGTAAGTGTCCGGCAGGAAACGTTGGTGTTCAGGTGAACAACATCGACCCAGTCAACAAGGGTGAGGTGGTATGGACCATCGGAGATCCTACTGTGGTACTCTTCATCGGACGTCTGTTCAACACGGGTAAGGTTGACCTGAAGCGTACTGTAGCCCTCTGTGGCAGTGAGATCAAGAATCCTGCTTACGTCGATATGCTCGTAGGCGAGGAGCTCTCGACGCTTCTGAGCAACAGCTATGACGCAGGAAAGAACGTTCGTATCATCAATGGTAACGTGCTGACAGGCAAGCCTGTTTCAAAGGATAGTTTCCTCGGTGCTCACAGCTCTGAGATTACTGTCATTCCTGAGGGTAACGATGCCGACGAGATGCTGGGATGGATCCTGCCTCGTTTCAAGCAGTTCTCTGTCAATCGCAGCTACTTCTCTTGGCTCTGTGGCAAGAAGGACTATGCCCTCGATGCCCGTATCAAGGGTGGTGAGCGCCACATGATCATGAGTGGTGAGTACGACAAGGTGCTGCCCATGGATATCTACGGTGAGTACCTCATCAAGGCCATCATCTCTGGCGATATCGACCGTCAGGAGGCGCTGGGTATCTACGAGGTTGCTCCTGAGGATTTCGCTCTCGCTGAGTTCGTGGATTCATCGAAGTTGGAGTTGCAGCGCATCGTGCGTGAAGGACTGAACATTTTACGTAAAGAAAACGCATAAATCGTAAATTGTAAATCGTCAAATTGTAAATTACATTTATGAGTGCTATAAGAAATCTATTTGACAAGATGAGGCCAAGCTTCGAAGACGGTGGCAAGCTGCATGCTTTCCGCAGTGTCTTCGATGGTTTTGAGACATTTGCGCTTGTGCCTAATGATACTTCCAAGTCGGGTGTCAATATTCACGACGCCATCGACTCGAAGCGTATTATGAGTATGGTTGTCATCGCCCTGATGCCTGCCATGCTGTTTGGTATGTACAACATCGGATATCAGAATTATCTCGCTGCAGGCACACTGGCAACAGCATCGTTCCTGGAGATATTCTTCTATGGTTTCCTCGCTGTACTGCCTAAGATTCTGGTGAGCTATATCGTAGGTCTGGGTATCGAGTTTGCCTGGGCACAGTGGAAGGGTGAGGAGATCCAGGAGGGTTACCTCGTTTCTGGTATCATCATCCCGCTGATCATTCCTATTGGTTGTCCGCTGTGGATGCTGGCTCTGGCCTGTGCCTTCTCCGTCATCTTCTGTAAGGAGATCTTCGGTGGTACGGGTATGAACATCTTCAATCCTGCTATTGCAGCCCGTATGTTCCTTTTCTTCGCCTATCCTTCAAAGATGACGGGCGATCAGGTCTGGGTGGCTCAGGACTCTATCTTCGGACTTGGTAACAACCTGCCTGACGGCTTTACGGCTGCTACACCGCTTGGACAGATTGGTCAGGGTATTACCCCCGATGCATCTATCTGTGACATGATCTGCGGCTTTATCCCAGGTTCTATCGGTGAGACATCGCTCTACGCCATTGCCATTGGTGCTGTCATCCTCCTGTGGAGCGGCATTGCTTCTTGGCGCACGATGTTGAGCGTCTTCGTGGGTGGTGCTATCATGGCATGTATCTTCGAGCAGACGGGTCAGTCGATGATCTGGTGGCATCACTTCGTACTCGGTGGCTTTGCCTTCGGTGCTGTGTTCATGGCAACTGATCCTGTGACTTCTTGTCGCACGACCACTGGCCAGTTCATCTACGGCTTCCTCATTGGTGCGATGGCCATCATCATCCGTGTGATGAATGCCGGCTATCCTGAGGGTATGATGCTCGCCATCTTCTTTGGTAATATGTTTGCGCCTACGATCGACCACTTCGTGGT
>JAEETB010000104.1 GCA_016286575.1 Prevotella sp. | reverse complement strand
TTGTTATTGTTTGTCGAGTTCTGCAAGGTTTTCTGCAATCATCTCGTCGGTGACAGTGTAGTTCTGCAGATCGCCCTTGATGAAAGCCTCGTAAGACGGCATGTCGATGAGTCCGTGGCCAGAGAGGTTGAAGAGGATGACCTTCTCCTCGCCTGTCTCCTTGCACTTTAGGGCCTCGCGGATGGTAGCTGCGATGGCATGGGTGCTCTCAGGAGCTGGGATGATACCCTCTGTGCGGGCGAAGAGCATACCTGCCTCAAAGGTCTCGAGCTGTGGGATGTCGACACCATGCATCAGACCATCCTTGATGAGCTGGCTGATAATCATGCCGGCACCATGGTAGCGCAGGCCGCCAGCGTGGATGTTGGAGGGCTTGAAGTTATGACCCAGTGTGTACATGGGGAGCAGTGGGGTATAGCCTGCCTCGTCGCCGAAATCGTAGCGGAACTGGCCGCGGGTGAGCTTCGGACAGCTGTCGGGCTCGGCTGCGATGAACTCTGTCTTCTTACCGTCTTTCAGGTTGTGACGCATGAATGGGAAGGAGATTCCACCGAAGTTGGAGCCACCGCCGAAGCAGCCAATGACGATATCGGGATACTCGCCTGCCATTGCCATCTGCTTCTCGGCTTCAAGGCCGATGATGGTCTGATGCAGACCTACGTGGTTCAGCACCGAACCCAGCGTGTATTTACAGTTAGGAGTGGTGGTTGCCAGCTCGACAGCCTCTGAAATGGCAGTTCCCAGTGAACCTGAATGTGTGGGATCCTTCGTCAGGATGTCCTTTCCGGCACGGGTAGACATGGAGGGAGAACCCTCAACGACGGCACCGAAGGTACGCATGATTGAAGAACGGTAGGGCTTCTGCTGCATGGTGATCTTTACCTGATAGACAGCGCAGTCGAGACCGTAGATCTTGGCAGCGTAGGAGAGGGCAGCGCCCCACTGGCCTGCACCTGTCTCTGTAGTGACGTTCTTGGTGCCTTCCTGCTTGGCATAGTAGCACTGGGGGAGGGCTGAGTTGATCTTATGTGAACCCAGGGGGTTGGTACTCTCGTTTTTGAAGTAGATATGGGCGGGTGTGTCAAGGGCCTCTTCGAGGGCGTAGGCGCGCACCAGCGGCGTTGAACGATAGTACTTATACTTCTCGAGCACGTCTTCTGGGATGTCGATCCAAGCATGTTCGGTGTCCAGTTCCTGTACGCAGCACTCACGTGGGAAGATGTGTGCCAGATCGTCGACACCTAAAGGTTGTTTAGTCGCAGGGTGGATGGGCGGCATGGGTTTATTGGGCATGTCGGCCTGAATGTTGTACCACTGTGTTGGGATCTCACTCTCTTGGAGGATGAATTTTTTTTGTCTTGCCATAATAATAAAGTTTAGGATTGGTTATATCCGCGTGCAAAGGTACAACAAAAAAGTGAAAAGTGTAAAGTGAAAAGTGAAAAATTTAATGCCGCAGCTAAAAAATCAACGATTATTTGGTCAAACTGTCAAGGAATTCCTTCGGTTGGATGCCAAATTGCTTCTTAAAACAAGTGGAGAAGTAGCGCGGATCATGGAATCCGACACTGTAGGCGAGGTCACTGACGCGCAGGTTCGGATTCTCTTCTGCCATGCGACGGGCTTCTTTCATGCGGTAGTCGCGGATGAAGGTAGAGACGTTCATCCCTGTGATAGACCTTAACTTATTATATAAGGTGGAAGCGCTGGCACCCATGTCGGCGGCAAGGGCATCGCGGTCGTAGTCTTCGTCGGCAAGGTGCTGGTGAACGAATTCGAGAACGCGGTTGAGGAAGATCTCATCGGGCGTGAGGGGCTTGGCCACCTTCTGGTGTGTCTCCTCTGCACTCTCCTGGCTGAATTCTGCATGCATGCGCTTGCGGTTCTCGATGATGTTGTCGATGCGCAGTTTGAGATCCTTCAGGCGGAAGGGCTTGGTCAGGAATTCGTCAGCTCCAGCCTCGAGACCCTCTTCCTCGTCTTCCTCCTGGGTCTTGGCCGTTAGCAGGATAATGGGCAGGTGGTTGTAGTTGGCGTCGCCCTTAATGGTGCGCGTCAGTTCGTAACCGTCCATCTCAGGCATCATCACGTCGGAAACAATCAGGTCGATCTCCTTGCTGTGGACAATCTTTAGGGCTTCGGCACCGTTGTGGGCAATGTAGACCCTGTAGTAGGATTTCAGTAGCTGCTGCATAAGCATCAGTAGCTCAGGGTTGTCCTCAACGACCAGCACCTTGTAGTTGTCATCGTCGTTGCCTTCGTCGTTGCTATCTGCATTGATATCGGGTACGATGGTCTTGAAGTCGATGATTGTGTTCTTGGGGATGTTGAAGTCGATTTTGTGCTGTTCGTCGATCTGTTCGGGTTTGAAGGCTTCTTTGTAGATGGGCAGTGTGACGGTGAAGACGGTGCCCTTGCCCAATTCGCTCTGACAGTCGATGGTGCCTTTGTTCAGGTAGACGAGATCGCGGGTGAGAGCCAGTCCCACGCCAGTGCCGATGGTGCGTTGCTGGTTGTAGTGGCCCACAAAGAATCGATCGAAGAGGTGATTTAGCTTGTCCGGTGGGATACCTTCGCCTGTGTCGCTGACAATGATCCGGATGTGATCGTAAGTATAGTTTGTGATGGCCTTGATGGATACTTCACCGTTTTCTGCTGAGTATTTGGCGGCATTCGAGAGGAGATTGTAGATGATCTTGTCGAGCTTGTCGGTATCAATCCATCCCATCATACTCTCAGGTTGGCAGGTAATGGTAAACTTCATCTTCCGCTTCATTAGCAACGGTTCGAGGCATTCTGCCGTCTCACGAATGTAGCGCATGACATCGCCCTGAGCTACCATCAGTTTCAGTTCGCCAGCCTCAGACTTACTGGTTTCGAGGATCTGTTGCAGCAAACGCACCATGCGCTGGATGTTAAGCTGCATCAGGTCGTAGTCGCGCCCATATTTGGGTTCCTCGTCTCTGAGCTTGTCGACAGAAGCGGAGATGACGGTGAGGGGTGTGAGCAGTTCGTGGGTGATGTTGGTGAAGACGGCATTGATCTGGTTACGCTCTCTTAATCGTATACGGCGTATGTATTCGTTCCTTCCAATGAGGAAGGAAACAGCCACCACGGCCAATATTGCCAACATTAGTAGTATACGATAATCCATTTATGGTCAGTAATTCTATGTGCAAAAATAGATAATTTTCATGAATTACATGCATTTTTAGACAAAAAAGTGATAATTTTGGCTTAAAAACGTTTAAATAGCGTGATTTAAGGTCGAAAATCCGTCAAATAACGCATTTTAAACATCAAAAAACGCTAGATGAACATGACTTTGGAATAGTCGTCGTATATTTGCACCAGAATAAAGATTTTAATGGTTAAGGTTTATGGTTGATTAATTTAGTTTTTTAAGTAATTTTTTTGAAAAAGGCTCGTTGTGAAACGAGCCTTTTTCGATGTTTGTATGTTTTTGGGATTCCTTACTTCAGCAATTCTTCAATCTGAGTCTCGATGTTCTCCAGTTTCTCAGTTGCTTCGAAGCGAGCCATGACCTGTCCCTTCTTGTTGATGAGGAACTTGGTGAAGTTCCACTTGATGTCGGGCTTCTCCTTGTAGTTGGGGTCAGACTTGGAAAGCATATCCTCGAGCAGGGGAGCAATGGCGTGGTTCATATCCCATCCTGCGAAACCCTTCTGCTCCTGGAGGAACTTGAAAAGGGGATCGGCATCGTCGCCATTGACCTTGATCTTCTTGAAGCGGGGGAATTCTGTGCCGAAGTTCAATTTGCAGAACTCATGGATGCTTTCGTCTGTACCAGGAGCCTGCTGTCCGAACTGGTTGCAGGGGAAGTCGAGAATCTCGAAACCCTGAGCGTGATACTTCTCATAGAGTTTCTCCAGTTCGTCATATTGCGGAGTGAATCCACACTTGGTTGCTGTATTGACTATCAGCAACACCTCATTGGCGTACTCTTTCAGAGAGACGTCCTTACCTTTTCTGTCCTTGACAGTGAAATCGTAAACGGTTTTCATTTCTTGTTTTAAAATAGAAGTGTTAAGTTCATGGGTACAAAGATACAAAAAAGAAGTGAAAACACGAATGTTTTCACTTTTTTTATAATAAAAGGCGCGTCGTGGCATATGCAACTACCAGGAACGCGCCTTTTAAAAATCTTGCGGTTATAATCTTACTTCTTCGCAGCCTTACCGTAGCGGCTCATGAACTTATCAACACGACCTGCGGTGTCAACGAGCTTGCTCTTACCAGTGTAGAACGGGTGAGAGGTGCTAGAGATTTCGACTTTTACCACTGGGTAAGTTTCGCCTTCGAATTCTACTGTATCATTCGTCTTTGCTGTAGACCTCGAAAGGAACATATCGCCGTTGGACATATCCTTGAATACGACGGGGCGATAGTTTTCTGGATGAATACCTTTTTTCATTTTTTGTTAAAATATTAATGTTTAAATACAAATTTCGCATAAAGCGGGTGCAAAGGTACGAAGTTTTTTTGGAATCTACAAACTTTTTTGCTCCTTTTTCTTTGTGTGCTCGGATTTTTGTGGTATATTTGCACTCATAAACGATCGGATATGAGAATATTACTATTATTTCTGGGGGCTTTTCTGACAACAATGACTGTCAGCGGATCCCGTCCTGAGGGAGGTAAAGCCGACTATGCGATAGGCTTCTATAACCTGGAGAATCTGTTTGACACTTGTCACGACGAGGGTAAGAACGACTATGAGTTCCTGGCCGAGGGTACCTATAAGTGGACGGGTGAGAAGTATGTCAACAAGTTGCACAACATGGCACGTGTACTCTCAGAGATGGGAACTGACAAGTTACAGGAGGGGTGTGCTGCCATCGGAGTAGCAGAGGTGGAGAACGCCAGATGTCTGACGGATCTCTGCAACGAGGCTCCCCTGAAAGCCCGTCATTATCAGTATGTACATATCGAGGGTCCAGACCAGCGAGGGGTGGACTGTGCGCTACTCTACGACCCTGCGCGCTTCAGTGTGCGTGACGTGAAGCTCGTACCTTATATATATAGGTTACCAGAGGATGCGAATCGTGCCAGTCGTGGGTTCTTGATTGTCAGTGGTACGCTGGCCGATGAGCATGTCACTATCGTGGTGAACCATCTGCCCTCGCGTGGTGCCACCTCCTACTATCGTGAGGAAGGCGGTTCGCAGCTCAAGGTGGTAAAAGACTCGTTGCTGAAAGACGATCCACAGGTGAAGCTGCTGATTATGGGTGATATGAATGACGATCCTCAGGATGCCTCTATGGCGAAGTGTCTGGGAGCGAAGCGCGAAGCGGCTGAAGTGGATGAGGGCGACCTCTATAATCCTTGGTGGAACGTGCTGGCTGCTGGCGAAGGTACCCTGCAGTTCCAGGGCTCCTGGAATCTGTTCGACCAGATTATCGTCTCGTCGTCGCTCCTTGGGGGCAAGGGACTGAAACTGTCTGACTATCAGGTGTTCCGTCGTCCTTATCTCATCCAGCAGGATGGTCCCTATAAGGGCAATACCTTGCGTACACATGCTGGAGGCCAGTGGCTCAACGGCTTTAGTGACCATCTGCCGACAGTCGTCTATCTGTCGAAATAGTTAATCGTCAATCTGTAAATCGTAAATCGTCAATTTGTAAATCGTAAATAAAACAATGATCATTATTGGAATTGCTGGCGGTTCGGGTTCGGGCAAGACCACCGTCGTGAAACGTATTGCCAAGGTGCTGCCTCCTCACTGTGCAGTTGTCATCCCTTTGGATTCGTATTACAACGACACGACTGAGCTGACACCAGAGGAGCGAAAACAGATCAACTTCGACCATCCTGATGCCTTCGACTGGAAACTGCTGACGGAACAGATCAAGAAATTGAGAAACGGTGAGGCCGTCGAACAGCCTACCTATTCGTATGTGCTCTCTAACCGTCTGCCTGAGACGATTCATCTGGAGCCGAAACCCGTTATCATCCTCGAGGGAATCATGACGCTGCATTACAAGAAACTGCGCGACATGATGGACCTGAAGATCTTCGTGGACACAGACAGTGATGTGCGCCTGATCCGTAATATCCGTCGCGATGTCGTGGAGCGTGGACGTACCGTCGAAATGGTGCTCGACCATTACGAAAACGATGTGAAGCCTATGCACGAGCAGTTTATCGAGCCCACGAAGAAGTTTGCCGACCTCATCATCCCTTGGGGACGTGAGAACAAGCGTGGCATCGATATCCTGAGAACCTACATCCAGGGCTTCTCAGAGGAAGTGATGGAAGGGATGAAGAAATGAAAAGTGAAAGGTGAAAAGTGATGGAGATTGAGCGTCATCCTTTCAAACCGTTTCTCCCCATAGGTGCCAGGCTGTTGATGCTTGGCACCTTTCCTCCTTCGGAGAAACGTTGGTCGATGAAGTTCTATTATCCGAATTTCATCAACGACATGTGGCGCATCTTCGGACTACTCTTTTTTCAGGATAAGGACCATTTCGTCGATGCTGCACATAAGTGCTTCCGGCTGGATCAGTTGATCCCTTTCCTCGAAGCACAAGGTATCGCCCTCTTTGATACCGCTACGCGCATCCGTCGTACGACTGGTACGGCCTCAGACAAAGATCTTGAAATCGTGGAGGAGACTGATCTGCGTCAGATGGTACGCGATCTTCCCCAGTGTGAAAGTATCGTCACGGCAGGACAATTGGCCACAGAAATAGCCTGTCGCCAGTTTGGTGTAGCATCTCCTAAGGTGGGTGAATTTGTGGGCTTTACGTTCGAAGGCCGCCCATTGCGCCTCTATCGTATGCCCAGCAGCTCTAGAGCTTATCCGATGAAGTTGGAGCGTAAGGCAGATTTTTATCGTCAGGTGCTTCGTCCTTGACCTCCTCGGCCGTCAGTTCCTCAGTGTTCTCTACGACCTCCTCAGCTACCTGGATCTCCTGCGCTTCCCTGAACTTCTTCTTGTCAGTGTGGAATTTTATGGAGTTGATCAGTTCAGTCACACCATAGAGCAGTGAGCACCAACCCAGAATGAGCATCGCCATACTGGCAGGAACCATTGGTTTGATGATGACATAGAGACCTATCAGCAGGATGACGGATGGGAACACCCAGTAGCCGAAGCCTATCTTGCCGTACCTGCGGGCGTTGATCAGGTTCATATACTGGTTGATGGCTCCCAGAATCAGGATGCCGCCGATGATATACATCAGGGCTGTGATGAAAATGTTGGGTGTCAGGGCGAGCAGGAATCCCAGGATGAGACTACCCACACCAACGATGGGGAAGGTGGGCTTTTCGCCTGCCACTACGCGCCCCTCGGCATCAATGATCTTATACTCCGACACGTTTTTGCGGGCGTTCACATAGACAATCAGTGAAATCAGTCCTGAAAGCAGGAACAGGATACCAATGGCCACCGTGATCCACGTGACGGTATTATCAGGATATTTTATCAACAGAATACCTATGGCAATGGAACTGATGGCACGGAAAACTGAACTTTGTAATATCTTCATATGCGTTATTTTCTTAATTTTGCGCTGCAAATATACAAAAAGTTTATAGTTTTTTGTTTACAGTTTATAGTTTTTTCGTATTTTTGCAGGAAATTTAGAGAATTATGACCACATTATATTTAGTCAGACACGGTGAGACGGTGGATAATGCCCGTCAGATTATGCAGGGACAGTCGCAGGGCGAGCTCAACGAGAATGGCATCCGCCAGGCTCAGGAGTTCAGTGAAGCTTGGAAGGACCGTCACCTTGATGCAGTCATTGCCAGCGACTTGAAACGCTCTGTCGATACGGCTCGAATCATTGCTGAGCCCCATCGTCTCGAGGTGATGACTACCTCCTTGTTGCGCGAACGCGACTGGGGCAGTTTTACTGGTCGTTTTATCCCAGAGCTGAAGGGCGAGGTGTGGCCTGATGACATTGAGACATTAGAAAACCTTCTTTCCAGAGCTGGCGAATTCATCGCTTATGTCAGGAAGACATACCCAGGAAAGAAGGTGCTGGCTGTAGGCCATGGGATTATGAACAAGGCCATCCAGGCAGTATATTATAAAAAGTCAATGAGCGATATTCAGAGGATGTCGAATGCGGAAGTGCGAACACTTGAACTGTAGCCTTCGTTATCTGTGGCCTCCAAAGTGACCTCCGCCACCATGATAGCCTCCACCGTGAGAACCACTTGAGTGTGAACCACCACCGCGTGATCCACCTGAGAAGGAACCACCGCCAGAGCGTGTGCCACTTGAGTGAGAACCTCCAGAAAAGGAACCACTGCCAGAAGAGGGACGGCTCGTGAATCCACCGTGTCCGCTGTTGCTTCCCTGACGTACACCACTGCCCATGTGAGTACTTTCTGTGATGCGCGAGGGTGCTCTGTTCACGTTAGGGCTGCTGCTGTGAGAACCGCTGTTCGGACGGCTTCCGTATGAGCCACCGTATGATCCGCTATTCGGACGATTGCCACCGTATGATCCACCAAAGCTGTTGTTGGGTCTGCGATTTACACTGCCGCCTCCATTCGATGGACGGTTGTTGCCAGGGGTATTGTTACCGATTCTACCTCCGTGACTGCCTCCAGGATTACCACCAGGACGCCCCGTAATGCGTGTAGAGCTGTGGTTAGGTCCGCGGAAGTCACCACGATTCCAGCGATCATGCATGCCGAAATGCTCTCTGTGGGGTGCACGGAAGTGGTCTCTGTGGCCGTAGTAGTAACCATGTCCGCCATGAATATGCCAGGCATGTCCGCCGCGATAGGAAGCATAGAAGTGCGGACGTCCGAAGTAGAAATAGTCACGGTGCGGATAGCGGCGATAGACACCGAAGTGCCAGTAGCCTGCCTCCCAATAGAGTGGACGATAGAAATAGTTGGCTGCCAGATAGGCGCTCCACTGCCAGTCGAGCAGGATATAGCTGAGATCGAGATTCCTGCGCTCCCAGTAGGTGCCGAAAACATCTGCGCGTCCTGTTACCCCCATCAGGTAGTCGAGATTGATTTCGTAAGCTGCTTCGTACTGCTCATCAGTCAGATTCAGCTCGTATGCCATCTTGTCGGTGAGGAACAGGGCCTCGCTACGGGCCTGCTCGTAGCTCATTGCACTTGCTGTCATCGTTGTGGTCAGCATCACCATCAGTGCGAAAAACATCTTCTTCATAATCGTATCATTTTGATAGTTCAACATTCGTTATTTTTGATTCACAGTGCAAAGTAACGACAAAATCGGCAGGTTTGCAAAGGATTTTCCCTAAACAGGGAGGGGATTTTCCCTATAAACACAAATAAATTTGGTTTTTCGCTTACTTAATCGTATCTTTGCACCCAATATGAGATATTTCGCTTCTATATTATTAATAATGTGTAGCCATCTGGCTGTCAAGGCACAGGAGCGTTCGCTCTTCGACAGCTTGCAGTATCGTATGGAGATACAGGCTACACTCTCCTCAGGCGACCATACCCCATTGTGGCTGAATGCCAATAAGTACGGACTTAGTTCGCTGAAGACGTCGAATGGCTTTGTGCGTGGAGCCCTCCAGCGTCCGCTCTCAGCTGACGATGGCCGTAAGTGGGGCTTTGGCTATGGTGCCGATCTGGCTGTGGCAGCAGGCTTCACCAGTACGTTGGTGGTACAGCAGGCTTATGTCGAAGGCCGATGGCTGAAAGGTGTTCTCACCATTGGTGCCAAGGAACAGCCCATGGAACTGAAGAACCAGGAACTGAGTACAGGTTCTCAGACGTTAGGCATCAATGCCCGTCCAGTGCCTCAGGTGCGTCTTGCCCTACCTGACTACTGGACGATTCCAGGCACCAAAAAGTGGCTCGCCCTCAAGGGACATATCG
>JAEETB010000103.1 GCA_016286575.1 Prevotella sp. | reverse complement strand
ATCTCATTCCGGTGTTCAAACAACATCTGGGCACTGCCAACCATTTTGTATAACTCCAGCGCCTGCTGGTAATTGAAATTCGTCAAGCGCGTCAGCGCCATCGTGTAAAATACTTCTTGGTCCATTTTTATTTCCTTTTTAAATATTCGTATCCGAAGCGGCAGCGGAGGCAATCTCTTTTGTCGCAGTATTCACGTTTCAGCTGAATGAGCGCCTGGGAGTCACCTGCCGTTGTGACGGATAATCCCACTTGCTGCCACATGCGGATGATGTGGTTGTTCTCAGCCTTCAACTGTTCGAGGAAGTCGAAGGCACGATCGCAGAGCACTTCCTTCGAGGTATGACGCCCATAGGCGAAAAGCATGGGAATGGCCGTATTGATCATCAACAGGTTCAGCGAGCCGTATCCCAGATGCTTCTCATTCTTCGAACTGGTAGAGCCGAAGGTGTAGTGAGTCTCCCAATAGGGTGTGACATGCGATGAAAGCACGTGTTTCAGTTGTTCGATGGTCTCGCATCCGACGAGCTGGCTCAGACTGGCCTTCTGCTGATAATAGAGGTTCGCCAGCTGGGAGATACGGATATGTGGGAAGTTCTGCGGACGTAGTCTGAGAAAGTGCCACATCTTAAAATCCATCGGTTTCATCGAGAACTTATGCGCCAGATAGAGGTATTCATTGCGCAACTTGGCGAAGTAACCCTCGTTAAGGGCATCCTTCTGATAGTACTCTGGGATGGCCTCCAGTTCGAGGAGACCTGCTTGTCCCATGAAGATCGCCTCTATCTGGAAGAGGTCGTCGCGATGGTGGGCTACAGCAGAAAGTGGGAGATTACGCGCCCAGAGTTCAAAGGCGTCGTTATTGATGCCAAAGCCGTAGTTTCTTGCGAGGGTGACGAAGTAGGCATCCTCCCAAGAACCGTTACAGAGCTCTACCCGCTTTCGGATAGCCTCCGTCTTCTGCTCGAGACGCTCTGTCTGCAGGGCTGCCATCCAGGCATGTACCATCAGGCTCGTCAGGTCGGGAATCACCTTGTAGCAAGGCGGATAGCTGTCAGTCTTCAGCAGTTCGTCATAATGTTCCCTGACATAGTCGGGCACATCGAGCTGCATCTGTTTGATAAACTCCCCATTGCTGTTCATGACTTCTGCGTCGATAACGCCTGCCACGTGAAGGATCACGTTGTCGTAGTTCTTGTCCTTGTCGTGTCCATGCAGATACCAGTCGCTCGACTTGTCGTGAATCTCGACGTTTCCTACCCAAAGAGTCCTGCAGATTCTCACTTTCGCATTGAAGAAGTCTGGACCTGCGTTGCGGTTGTGCAGTCCAGGGTCAATCACTTCGACGTCTTGTCCGTCGCTCGTTTCCATTCCCCGCAAAGGGAACATCTTGTGCTTCCACACATAATGCAGTAATTGTTCCATAGTGTTACATTTAACGTTAAACTTGCTGCAAAGATAATGGTTTTTCCAAAAACAACCAAATAATTCGCAGATTTTTTATACCTTTGCCGTCGAAATGAAGATAGGAAACGTAGAATTCGGAGAAAGACCCGTGTTTCTGGCGCCCATGGAGGACGTGACTGACATTGGTTTCCGACTGCTGTGCAAGCGGTTCGGAGCAGCGATGGTCTATACGGAGTTCGTCAGTGCCGAAGCCTTGATTCGCGATGTGAAGTCGACCATCTCGAAGCTCACCATCAGCGATACAGAGCGACCTGTGGGCATTCAGATTTATGGGCGCGATGTGGAGGCGATGATCGAGGCAGCGAAGATTGTCGAGCAGGCTGGTCCTGACGTCATCGACCTGAACTTCGGCTGTCCTGTGAAGAAGGTCGCTGGCAAGGGTGCTGGTGCTGGCATGTTGCAGAACATCCCCAAGATGCTCGAAATCACGCAGAAGGTGGTCGATGCCGTGAAACTGCCTGTAACGGTAAAGACCCGCCTGGGCTGGAACTTCGAACAACTGATTATCACGAAGCTGGCAGAGCAATTGCAGGATTGTGGCATCCAGGCGCTGACTATTCATGGGCGCACGCGCAGTCAGATGTATACTGGCAATGCCGACTGGACCCTGATTGGCGAAGTGAAGCGCAACCCTCGCATACATATTCCTATTATAGGCAATGGCGACATCCACTCACTCGACGAAGCTGACAAAGCTTTCGACACTTACGGCGTCGATGCCGTCATGATAGGTCGTGCCACCTTTGGCTGTCCTTGGATCTTCAGTCGCGAAAATCTCGATTTCAACGCGAAACTCGACATCCTCGAAGAACTTCTTCGCATCAACGTAGAGCGCATCGACGAGAAGCGAGGCATCCTCCATACCCGTCGCCATCTTGCTGCTACTCCCATCTTCAAGGGGATCCCCGATTTCCGTCAGACCCGCATCGCCATGCTTCGTGCCGAGACGATGCCCGACCTGTTGGCAATCCTCGAAGACGTACGTCAGCGATTAGGATCTTACGAAATTTACTCATGATTATTCGCAAACTTCAAACTATTAAATGATTATGGACCAAGAAAACATCACGATGAATGCCAATCCGATTGTGACATTCCTTCAGAAACCGGCTGCATCTTTTACCAAAGCCGACATCATCAACTACATTGAGTCAAACGAGATCCGCATGGTGAACTTCATGTACCCAGGCGGCGACGGCAAGCTGAAGACGCTCAACTTTGTCATCAACGACCTCGATTACCTCGACACCATATTGACTTGTGGTGAGCGCGTGGATGGCAGTAGCCTCTTCTCATTTATCCAGGCAGGTTCAAGCGACCTTTATGTACTGCCCCGTTTCCGCACAGCTTTCGTCGATCCGTTTGCTGAGATTCCAACTGTCACGATGCTCTGTTCTTATTTCGATAAGGATGGCCATCCCCTGGAGTCTTCGCCAGAGCACACACTCCATAAGGCAGCTGTAGCCTTCACTGAGGTTACAGGCATGGAGTTTCAGGCAATGGGTGAACTTGAGTACTATGTGATTAGCGATGACGAAGGGGAGTTCCCTGCTCAGGATCAGCGCGGCTATCACGAGTCGGCTCCTTACGCCAAAGCCAACGAATTCCGTACCCGCTGCATGCAATATATCGCTCAGGCAGGGGGAAAGATCAAATACGGCCACTCAGAGGTAGGCAACTTCTCGCTCGATGGCAAGAACTACGAACAGAATGAGATCGAATTCCTGCCTGTACCTGTAGAGCAGGCTGCCGATCAGTTGATGCTGGCTAAGTGGATCATCCGTAACCTTGGCTATCAGTTGGGCTACAACATCACCTTTGCACCAAAGATCACCACTGGCAAGGCAGGCTCTGGACTGCATATCCACATGCGTATGCTCAAGGATGGCAAGAACCAGATGCTCTCCAATGGTGTGCTCTCAGAGGCTGCCCGTCGTATGATTGCTGGTATGATGGACCTTGCGCCAGCCATCACCGCCTTTGGCAACAAGAATCCTACCAGCTATTTCCGCCTGGTGCCCCATCAGGAAGCTCCCACCAATGTGTGCTGGGGCGACAGAAACCGAAGCGTACTGGTACGAGTGCCCCTTGGCTGGGCTGCTGATGTGGATATGTGTCGTGCTGCCAATCCGTTGGAGCCGCAAACCAATTACGATACGAGTATCAAGCAGACTGTAGAGATGCGCTCACCTGACGGCTCTGCCGATCTCTACCAGTTGCTGGCAGGTCTTTGTGTCGCCTGCCGTCATGGTTTCGAGATGGAGAATGCCCTTGAGGTGGCAGAGAAGACTTATGTCAACGTGAACATCCACGCTGCAGAGAATGCCGATCGTCTGGCTACGCTGGCACAGCTACCTGACTCTTGTGTGGCTTCTGCCGAATGTCTCAATCGTCAGCGTAAGGTATTTGAAGAGCATGGTGTGTTCTCACCAGCTATGATCGACGGCATTATCGCCCAGCTGCAGGCCTTCGATGACAAGACGCTCCGCAAGAATATCGAGAACTACCAGGAGGAGATCCAGAAGCTCGTCAATCAGTATTTCCACTGCGGATAACAATGTCCGTCTCTATTTGATAAGCCTCAATAACTGCTTGTCGGAGGCGTTGGGAAGGAGGAATTTGAAATGAGCGAAGAGGCGATCGAAGGATTCTTCAGGAGTGCGAGGGCATTCACATGAGCCTCTGCCATGAAGTTGTTCGGGGGTGGTAAGCAAAGACCACCCCCAACCGTATTCGCGACCATGTTTATCCATAGGATAGATGAAATCTTCCGTAATGATCCGGCAAGCCATCTGCAGACGAGTGACATAGCCATCGAACTTACTGCGCATCTTAGGGCCATTAAAACCACAGGCTGCGCGCAGTTCGCGAGTAATCAGAGGACCTTGCTCATGTAAGGTATACAAAATCGTCTCTTCGATGGAACCCTCTGGCGGTGCAGGATGCAGATGACGACGATAGTTGCAGAAGTCTGGCCACCACTCACGACTGATAAAGCCTGCTTTGCCTGCAAAGAACTTGCCATAGACACAGTTGCTCTCCGTGATAATCGGCCCTTTCCACTTCCATAACGGCCAGTCCCACCCGCCATCGGGCAACAGCACATAACGACAGTCGTCGGCCACCATCTCCTCAGCCGAAAAACCACGAATACCACTATCCAACAGCGGCAGGAAGCCTATCTCCTGGATCAGCTCCATCATCTGGGCACAATTGTATATCTCACGTTGCTTCATAAGTCAGCTTACGGCTCGTCGTTTGTTCCCTAACTTGCGCGCAAATTTTCTTAGGCTTTAATACCAGCCCATGAGTTGGCGGAGATAGGGGGTGAGTTCAGCGGCCATCTTTTCGTCCTGGTAGACGTTGGGGTGATAGTCGTTACCATAGAATTCTTCACCCGAAATGGGGGAGATGTCGAAGCGATATACTTCCTTGTCGCCTGATTTCTGAGCCTCAGCAGTCACCTCGTCGAGCAGTTGCTTGACCTCCTGCAACTCCTTGTTATAAAGCATAGAACCCGTCAGAAAGACAATTTTCGCCTTCGGATTATGGTCGCGCACCTGCTTCAGGAGCTTCTGATAGCCCTGCTTCAGCAAATCCAGGTCATAGTTGTTCGTCGAAGTGTCGTTGGTACCCAGGTTGATACAGATGACATCAGGCTGGTAGCGGCTATAGTCCCACTTCTCACCAAGAAACGTAGGCTGATTGCGGAAGTCGGGGTTCCAGGCATAACCTGTATATTCGTATTGCATGGGCATGCAAGAACCTGGCGACCCCGTCTTGGCCTCACCATAATTACGATAAGCACCAATGCCGCTACGGGCGACTACCCAGTGCTGAGCCTTCAGGTTACGGGCGGTTATCGAGGCGTAAGAGTAATAATGGTTCTCTGTCGCATAGTCGAAATGATCGTCCTTGTTAAGTCCCTCGTTGCCATAGCCACAGGTGATGGAATTGCCGATGAATTCGATCTTTCTTGACGGAAGGGCAGGCGCCTCAGCGAGCTGGCGACCCTCGTCGAGCACAAAACCCCAGAACTCTGGGAAGAGCTCATAACCCTCGATGGCATACATCAGACGGACGGTATGGCAACCATCGGGCAGAGCCGTAGCCAAGGTCATGACTGAGTCGCGCTCCCCACGGAAAGCCACCTTGAAGGGTTCGGCCTGGTCGATCTGTGCCACGAAGTAGCCACTCTGGGGCTTGGCCATCATCCTGAGCGATGTTCCTTCAAAAGCTGCCATAATCTGGATGCCAGGATAATTCCACGTAGGACGCTCTGGATTAGTGAAACTGATACGACCTGTATATCGGATATTCACATCAGTCGGACTGACGACTGTTCCCTTGATGGGAATCGTCTTAATGGCAGACACGCTATGGCTTACTATTGCCAACAAAGCGATAAAAAGACACTTTCTCATATCGTTTACATATACTTGTACGGTTCTATTATCTTATGATTGCTGTCCAGCCACCACCGCTGCTCAAATGTAGGTTCAGACGGTCATTGCTTGTGACAGTCTGAGTGGAATGCTTATAGTCAGTAGCATCCTTCTGGGCATTCACACCGTCAGCAAAGATATCGGCAGAATGTGTACCCTCACCGATGAAATCGAGAGAGATCGTAAGGTCACGCGGTGTCCAGTCTGTCATGGCAGCCACATACCACGTCGTACCTTTTCTACGGGCAATGACGATATATTCACCCAACTGGCCGTCGAGTGCTACAGTCTCATCGAAGGTCGTAGGAATCTGAGCGATGAAATCGGTACATTCCTGATTCTGCATATACTTCGTAGGGCTGTCGGCCATCATCTGCAGAGGTGCCTCGAAGGTGGTGTACATCGCCATCTGATGAACGCGCGTTCCCTGACTCATCGGGTGGCCATTGTTGCCAAAGAAGTTATCCTTCATCGCATTCATCATTGCGCCAGGCGTATAGTCCATCGGACCAGCGAGCATACGCAGATAAGGCGCTGTCACGTCGTAGCGGGGCTGGTTGTGGAGCGGACCATCACCTACACGGGGCTCCCACTTCGAGTTCTCCAGTCCCTTCACGCCTTCAAAATTGAAGATATTCGGATAGGCTCGCTGAATGCCGAAAGGCTTCAGGCCGTGATAGTCGAGGTAGAGATGATAACGGGCTGCACTCTCTGCAATCTTGTAGGCAGAGGCGATGACCTGCTGGTCGTCACGATCGAAGAAATCGACCTTGAAGCCCTTGATGCCCATATCGGCATAGTGCTTCATGACCTCATCTGTCACCTTGATATCATTCAGGGGGTTGCTGCCAATCAGGTTACGCCAGCTTGACCAAAGGAGAATGCCTACGCCCTTCTCCTTACCATGAGCAATCACTCGGGGAAGGTCGATCTCAGGATTCAGGTCTTCCATCAGCGACTCTTTGCCGCTCCAACCCTCGTCGATGATGACATATTCGATCTTGTTCTTGGCTGCGAAGTCTATATAATATAAATAGGTGTTGGTGTTCATGCCTGAGGCGAAGTCGACACCTGTGATATTACAGTTGTTCCACCAGTCCCAGGCCACCTTTCCAGGATGGATCCACGAAGTGTCTGCGATGCGACAGGCAGGTGCCAGTCGCTGCGCCATATCGCAGTTGAGGATATCAGCATCGCGCTCAGTGATAACGACAGCCCTCCAAGGCAGCGACTGACGGCCATCGAGCTTGGCGATATAGTCTGCACGCCTCGTGGGCACGAGATTCAGACGGTCGTAGCCTCCAATCTCCTGCTCCAGCGGATAAGGCGCAAACTCTGCCACCAACTTTTCACTTTTCACTTCTCCACTTTTCGCTTCTTTCACGAACATGCCCGGGTAGTTCTCAACGCCAGCATCCATCACGATAGCCTTCATGCCAGCGGGCAGACACACAGCCAACGGGGTGATGGCCAGTGAATCACAGAACATCTTAGACAACGGTGCCTCATCGTAATACGACTCGAACGAATAGCAGTAGCGCTCCCCTCCCCGATTGTCATTCACATAAGGCACAAATGCCTGATAGTCATCGGCAAAACAGAACTCAGCCGTCTCGTTGACCACCAATGAGGGCTTCGTGTTCGTACTAATCAGACGATAAGCGGCACCATCGTCGTAGGCACGCACCTCGATAGTAAACTTCTGGTTGGTATACATCAGCAACTGACCATAGGCGTCGCTGATCTCAGCCTTCTTATAGAACGGATTCCTGAAACTGCTCTCCACCCGATGCTTAGCGACCTTTCCCACCTGTCCGAGACCATAGGCTTTCTTCCCTTGGCGCAGTTGGATATCGATGACAGAAGGCTGGAGCACCGTCTGACCGTTATAGGATACCGACCACTTGACAGCCTCATCAGTATTCACGACGACCTTAACCTTGCCGTTAGGCGAACTCACTTCATAATTTCCTGCCATCGCACTGACTGCGATCAGGCAAAACAGACTTAATAACGTTGTCTTCATTGTCTAGGTGTATTATTTTTTATTGATTTTCTTGTTTCGCATGCAAAAATACGAAATATTTCTCAATTCTTGTTCCATAATTCTCAATTTATTTGTATCTTTGCCCCATAAACCAGTAATTATTCAAAATTATGACTGCAATCATTATTCTTATCGTTTTAGTAGTTCTCGTTGGAGGCTATTTCGTATCAACCCAGCGTTCACTGGTCAATCTCGATGAGTTATGTAAGAACGCCCTGAGCCAGATTGAGGTTCAGCTGAATTCCCGTTTCGACGCCGTCATCGCCCTCGCCAAGACGGCTGCCCAGTATGCCAAGCACGAGTCTGAGACCATTATCCAGGCTGTTCAGGCACGTGGTGGTAATCTCGGCAATGCCAACACGCCTGCTGCCATCAACGAGCAGAGCGACCTGCTCACTCAGATGATGGGCCGCCTGAACGTTGTGTTCGAGCGTTATCCTGAGCTGAAGGCCAGCGACTTATACAAGGAAGCACAGGAGGGTATGAAGCAGTATGAGGAGAATGTACGCATGTCGCGTATGATCTACAACGATACTGCTACGAAGATGAATCGTATGGTTCGCCAGTGGCCGTCGTCGATCGTGGCTTCGATGCTCCACTTCGATCAGAAGGAATATCTGAAAGTTGACAACGAAGAGAAGAAACAATATCCGAACCTTGATGAAGCATTCAAGAAGTAAGTGGGTCCTGTTGCTGATGCTGTTGGCATCAGCAACAAGTATGTCTGCCCGTCCCTATCTCCATTCGCTCGACATCCGTGTGGTGCTGAGCCATAACGGTGATGCCCACATTACAGAGACCCGAGTGATGGACATCGACTCTGAAGGCACGGAATGCTATATCGGACTGGGCAATATGGGAGGTAGCGAGGTTCGCGACCTACAGGTAACTGACGAGAACGGACTCGAATTCACCAATATCGGCGACTGGGACGTAGACCGCAGTCGTGACTGGAAGACAGGCAAATGCGGCATCGTCTACAAGCACAACGGCTATGAACTCTGTTGGGGACTTGGCGAGAGTGGCAGCCGTACCTACACGACGCGTTATGTCATCACAAGCCTTGTCCACGCCTATCCCGATGCAGATGCCATCCGTCATGTGTTCATGGATCAGGACGTATCGCCCAAGCCCGACAAAGCCCGTCTCAGCATTGAAGCAGAAGACTCGACGCTGTTTTCCGAGGAGAACTGCGGTATCTGGGGATTCCGTTTCGGAGGCGAGCTGAGCTTCGAGGACGGAAAGATCATCGTCCACAACACAGAGCCCTTCGACTATCGTGGCGCCCTCTATATGATGGTACGCTTCGACAAAGGTATGTTTGAGCCGACGATTCAGGAAGACGACACCTTCGAGCATAAAAAGGAGCTGGCTTTCGAAGACAGCGACTATATCAGTGAAGACGAAGAATGGACTTGGGAGGACACACTGATACTCTTGGCTATGATTGTGGGCTTCTTCGTGGTACCTATTGTAGGGATAATCTGGTATTTTATATATGTCTGGCGCGCACGCAAGAAGGTCAACAAGAATCTGCTCTGGTATCGCGACATCCCCCTGAATGGAAATCTGCAGCAGGCCAACGACATGATCAACGCCTATAAGTATTTCGGCACCGACTATAACAATCTGCTCTCAGCTTGTATCCTGAAACTCATTGATATGGGTGCCATCAGCATCGAACAGAGGTTGAACAGCAAAGGTAAGACGGATCAGCTCTTTGTAATCCATGAGTTGAAGGACCAAGGCGACCAGCCTCTGCTGCTGCGCAAGATCCACAGCATGTTCAAGACGGCTGCTGGCGATGATACCGTACTCGAGCCCAAAGAGCTCAGGTCGTTTATGAGGAGCAGCAAGAACGAGAGCATCACCGACTCGTTCATCAACACGCTCCACACTAAGACGAGTATCTCCAACTATAAGGAGCGTCTTGACGACGTGCGCCAGGTGTTCGGACTGAAGAAGTTCCTCAAGGAGTTCTCGTTGCTCGACGAGCGCCATGTGAACGAGGTGTCGCTGTGGAAGGACTA
>JAEETB010000102.1 GCA_016286575.1 Prevotella sp. | reverse complement strand
TCCGCTACACGGTAGACGGCAGCGCACCAACGGCTGAGAGTCAGCTCTATTCTGAGGCATTCACCCTGACCGACACTGTACTTGTGAAGGCTATCGCCATCAAGAATGGTGTATCCTCTGAGGTAGCCTCTAAGACCTTCACCAAGAACGGTGGCAACGGCGGCGGTGGCTTCGACACTGGTAGCTAATCAGAAAGGAGGTGAACTATGACGAAGAAGGAAACCTTGAAGTGGACGCTGCAGATCCTCGCATCGATCATCTCAGCGGTACTGACGGCTCTCGGAGCAACCTCGTGTATGGGGTATTAGTCCCCGAAATCTAAAGAAGGACACAGAGAGGTCAGGCACCACAGTGCCGCAAAGCAGCACAGATGAGTGCCAGACCCCTTTGTGTCACATCTTGGAAAATCGATTTTTTTCTGAACAAATTTGTGAGATTATAGAATTATGCTTATCTTTGCAGCGGAAAGAAAAGAGTGAATGATGGAAAAAGATTATAAAATCAATCTGGTGGACGGGGCGCTGATGATCAAGCTGGGATTGGAACTCACGTCGTACAATGCCCAACCCTTGCTCGATGATATGATGAAGTTCTACGGCCAGGACATTAAAAAGGTCGTGTTCGATGCGAGCCAACTGGCATTTCTCGCCAGTGCGGGTGTCCGGGTAGTCCTCTATGCCTACTCGAGATTAGGCTGCCAACCGGATCTCGTGTTCATCAACTGCGAAGATAGGATCAAGGAAGTGCTCGATCACGTCGGACTGTCCCAATATATCACCTTCGAAGTGAATGAGGAGATCGAAAAAAAATACCGCGAAGACATACTGATAAGTGATGGTCTCGACGCACTCAAGAAGGAAACAAAATTGCGAAAAGAAATCATCGACAATTATAAGGCGCATAACGACGTCGTTTGTTACTCGATGAAATTAGGACAAGAGGACTAAACAAGTCAAAATAAGAATCCCCACCAGAACAAGTCTGATGGGGATTCGTTTTTATGTCTTTTCGTCAGGGGTTACTCGTAACGCTGGCGGTTGTTCTTGAAGATGAAGATATTCACGGTATAATCGAATATCAGCCAGACAGCCAGGTCAATGAAGAAGATCCACATGGCACCAACCTTAGCCTTCACACCCAGAATCGTGGCCAGCACGATGAGCATCGACATGAAGATCAGAACAGCCATCGCCCAGCGGGAGCCAAGACCTGTTCGGAGCAGTTTATGGTGGATATGATTCTTATCGGGGAGGAAGGGGTTATGATGATTGCGCAGACGGACAATCACCACGCGCACGATATCGAACATGGGCAGGAGCATGGTGGAAAGACCGATAATCAGCATCTCGCGAGGAAAGGTCATCTTTGAATCGCCCACCATATAGATGATCAGGAAACTGACCAGATAGCCCAGCGTGAGACTGCCCGTATCACCCATGAAGATCTTATGGCCTTTCTTGATATTGCCGTAGACGTTGTAGACCCAGAAAGGCAGGAGGATGCCAAGCATACCGAAGGCCAGGACGAGGAACAGGTGCTGCCCACGGACAGAAGCCGCCAAGCCCAAGGTGGTCAGGGCGACGGAACAGATGCCAGCAGCCAGACCATCTAGACCATCGATGAGATTGATGGCATTCGTGACATAGACGACGACAAAGACCGTCAGAGGGATACCCACCCATGCCGGCACCTCGTTGATCCAGAAGAGTCCGGAAAGGTCGTGAATCCATAATCCTGATAGCGGGAACAGCAGGGCACAGGCAATCTGAACCATGAACTTGGCCTGATAAGTTACGCCGATCAGGTCGTCGACCACTCCGACAAGATACAACATCATCATACCGACAAAGAGGAGTACGAAGCGGATGAACATCGTCGTCAGGTCGGTTTTCGCATAGGGTATGCCCAGCATGACCCAGAAGCCAATGACCAGACAGACACAGATGAGCAGAATGGGCAGGAAGGTAATGCCACCCAGTCGCGGAATAGGTGTATCGTGCATCTTACGGTCATCGGGCATATCAAACAGACGCTTGCGATGACTCAGAATCAGGACTCTCGGTATGAAGAGCCATCCCATCACTGCGGAAAGCAGGAAGGAGGTTACTATCGAATAAATGGTTATCAGAGACTCATCCATTGTTGATCTATCTTATCACGGTTCTTATTCTTGAAATAGCTGATCACGACTTGCAACATCACCCAGCACGTCACATTACCTATCAGCAGCAACGACAGGTTCCACTCGAGCCAGACGCCCACCACATTGAGCAGCACGAAGAAGGCCGTCACGAGGATGATGGTAATCAGGACATTGCCTGGGCTCATGCCGCCCATCATCAGACGATGGTGAATATGGTTGTTATCGCGATCAAACACACTACGGTTGTTGACGGTTCGCATGATGGCCACACGGACTACGTCGAACATCGGCAGCAACAGGGTTCCGAAGCACACCATAATGATGCCATCGGGCAGGGTGTTGCCTCCCTGACGGCTCAAAGCCACTACCACAAAGGCCAGCATGTAGCCAATGGTAAGACCGCCTGTATCGCCTAAATAGATGTTACGCCAGCCGATGCGCCAGCCCATCACGTTTCTCAAGAAGAAGGGAATCAGCATGCCCACCATCGCCGCACAGATCATCAACAGGAACGGCTGCGAAGCGATGAAGGCCAGAATGCCCAGGACGGAGAATGCCAACATCGCCAGTCCTGATGCCAGACCGTCGATATCGTCGAGCATCGGGATGGCATTCGAGATAAACCAGATGGTAACCATCGTGCCCAGAATCCCCAACCAGGCTGGAAGTTCGTAGATACCCAACAATCCGTGCAGATCGTTGATATACAGACCTGAAAGCGGAATGAGCAGAGAGGCCAGGAACTGGATGCCGATCTTGGAGAGGAAGGAGACACCGATGAGGTCGTCCATCACACCCAGAAGGTACATCGTGGTCAGTCCGGCGATGGCAAACATATACTGTACGAACGACGACTCGCTCTCGCCGTCAAACAACGACTGCTCGCCCGTCATATCCATCAGACAGGACACCACAGCGGCTCCTACACTGATGACCATAATCGGGAAGAGCGATACGCCACCCAGACGCGGTACGGTTCGCTTACTCTTATCACTCAGACGCGGCGGAAGATTCAATTCTTTCTTCACGCTCACCATCAGGATGCGCGGAATAATATACATGGCCAAAGCTACTGCCAGCAGCAGTGGCACCATCATCGACAGGTAAAGCATTAGTTCTTAACGAATTCGTGAAGTTTGTAGAAATAGCGAAGGCTGAGCAGGAAGATATTGGAGTGGACTCCATGAGCCCGCAAAGCCCGAAGATGTTCTTTCATAATCATCTGACGGCTGCGGATACCAGCCGTAGAGGCACCTCCCACGCGCATCGTCACAAAGTCCTTCTTGATATACTTGGTCTTGATGCGGTGGATGTAGATGAGGCGAAGCAGATTCTCAAAATCCGACGCAATGCTGTATGACGTATCGAATCCGCCATATTTCTCGTAGACAGCCCTACTGCAATAGAACGAAGGATGAGCAGGCATCAGACCGAAACGCATCAGCGGGCGACGGAAGATGGCAGAAGAGTAATAGCGGACAATCTTCGTGACATCATCGTTCTTGACGTAATG
The DNA here is from genome assembly GCA_016286575.1 of Prevotella sp. Lineage (GTDB taxonomy): Bacteria > Bacteroidota > Bacteroidia > Bacteroidales > Bacteroidaceae > Prevotella. The sequence continues at coordinate 6,406 of JAEETB010000102.1, read as the reverse complement.
GATATCAGCGTAGACGGCATCCATCTCGCCCAACAGGAAGTTTCCGGCAATCGTCTGAAGCACATCGACAGAGGTATAGAAATCGTCGGAGTTCAGGATACCGATAACGCTGCCCGTAGCCATCGCAAAGCCCTTGTTCATCGCATCATAGATGCCACGATCGGGCTCACTGATATACTTCATCTTACCTTCGAACTTAGGCTCGTACTCCTTGATAATGTCAAGGGTACTGTCTGTAGAGGCACCATCGACCACGATATATTCATAGCCTTGCCACGTCTGGCGCAAGATGCTGTCCATCGTGTCGCGCAGAGTAGCCTCGCTATTATAGGTGGCAGTGATAATTGTTATTTTCAGCATTGGGAATTATCTTTTTAATCGCATAAGGTCGCGCATCACGACCCAGCGGAAACGTAATTTCTCAAGGAAAGAATAGGCACTGGGACTCGAGGCCGATGAGGCATTGTCGCCATGTCTGTTATATGTCATCAGTTTCTCTGGAATAAAACAAACCGTATAGAAGAAAGCCGCTACATTACCAATCCAGATGTCATGCATAGGGATATCAGCAGGGAAAGGCAAGGATGACTCCAATACATTGCGGCGAAAAGCCATACAACAACCCAGATAGCCATTCTTTACCAGAAGGTTATAGTAGCGACCTGGACGTGTGCCATTGACGGCATAGAACGAGGACGCAATAACCTGGCCATCAGGCGAGACAACCTTATTGTCGCTGACCACACAATCATAGTCCTGCAGATAGCGCATCGTTACGGCCACCTTGTCAGCCATCCACTCGTCGTCCTGGTCGGACAGGAAGATATAGTCTCCCTTTGCTGCCATCAGTGACTTCTCGAAGTTCCATATCGGAGAATGACGATGGGCACCGTCGACGATACGAATGCGGGAATCATTGAGGCGTCTGATGATGGACAAGGTGTCGTCGACAGAACCGTCATCGGCCACAACGACTTCGTCTTCAGCGCCTAACTGGGCCAGAATACTGGTCAGTTGTCGCTCGATGAAACGCTGTCCATTATAGGTTGCCAAACAAACTGAAATCATTTGAAGCGCTTGATAAATTCTGACAGGAAACACAGTCTGCGGGTGCGACAGGTCAAGGCCAGGACATGGCGCAAGACTTCGACGGTAACCATCGAGGAGATCAGCTTGTTCTTACGGGCTACACTGGCACCTTCGAGATAGAACTGATATCTGCGGAAAAGCCTGTCCACCTGTGTCTCTTCATTTGAAAACGACTGACGGGCCACACTATCCACCCGATAAAAAGTTTCTGACACCTCTGCCAGTCTGGAAAAAAAATCGAAATCAGCAAAGTCGAGACGGATAGCAGTCTGATAGCCTCCTGCCTGACGGAATGCCGACAATCGGATACATGCTCCGGAATTGACTGGCAGATAGTGCCTAAGACTATATCTCCCCTCCCCGAGCCATGCGCCACGCTTCCAACGAAGTCCACGATGAATCGGAGAGAAGGGCTCATCACCAGCATACAGGACCTGGGGAACAAACAGACTCACGTCGGGATTCTGTTCCATAGCAGACTGAAGTCTGGAGAGATAATCAGCCTCGAAACGTGTATCTTCATCGAGCAAGAGCAATGCATCGACATCGCCTAATCTGTCAGCAAGTTCTGCACCGTAATTATAGGCCGCAGAGACACCCCCATTATGGGCATCATGATAGTAGGAAACCATCTCACTCGCGTAAGACTGGTTCATGGGCTCTGGAGAGTTCTCATACAACAGAATCCTGCAGCCTTTCTGCTGGCTCAACAATGTCAGGAAGGCATTCGTCTCCCTGAAATCTATGTTATACAGTACTACGACTGGTAAAATATTCATCTTGCGAAAGCCTGTAACAGATGACAAACGCCAACAGCGTAATGCTCATACCTATCGAATTGTTGATATAGGGATTGAAGCACGACTGGAGGAATATCATCATGGCGGCTGTCATAAAGAAAGCTGCCTCTTCCTTAAATTTCCCTACAACAGAGTTTCCATACTTCAGGATGGCAATGAACAAAGCCACCCAGAACGCAAGGCCAAACAGACCTTGATGATGGAAGATATCGAGATAGGAAATCTCCATATGAGCAGGTCGTTCGGGCACACCTTGTCCGAAACCATGACCTACCAGTAAGGACCACCACGTGATGCGATCAAACACCTGGTCGATGGTTATCAGTCGCACAGAATCACTCTCCTCGCGATTCTCCAGGTATGTGTCGTCAAACTGGAATATCTCAAGCACCTCTGCCACCTCATAAAGCAGCAGGACAACCAGCATGAGTCCAACGATCTTGAAGATGTTCACCTCATGGGTCTTCAGATAGAAAGCCAACAATCCGAATGCGAGCAGAACATACAAGCCACGGGTATACGTGAAATAGATAGCTAAGATTGAAAGCGCCATCCACACATATTTCTTTCGCCAGAAAAAGCCCAGAGCACCAATAGGGAGATATACGAAACCCTTGTAAAAAAGTGAGCTACCAACACCACGAAACATGAAAGAGCCCGAGTCGTCGACAGAATGATAGTTCTCGCCCGTCATCGAGAAAAGCCCCAGCACATCAGTCAATGTCATATAGATGAGATACAGAACCGTCATGATCTTCACACAGAGCAACAGGATATCCACGACCCGCTTAATCATCAGTTCGGAGGTCATCATATAATAGAAGAACAATACAATATAGAAATAGATCAGGGGCTTAAAGTCGACCATCAAATAAGACATTTCGGAGTCGAAGACGAAAGCCAGCATCCAGCCTATCAGCAGCTGGGCTGTATAAACCAGGATAAATGCCAGGATAGACTTCGGGAAGTCATCAGAACGGACAAACATATAGACGCTGACCCCTACCCCGATAAAGAAATTAAGCCAGCGCAGGGTGAGTCCACCCGCCAAGGGCAGATCCTGTCCACTGCCCAAGAGGAACAACTCAAAGAGCATCACATAGCAGAAGTACCTGATGTACTTATTGTCTGTAAGGTGACTTTCTACCATTTCGTTTAAAGAATCCTATCAGATAATAACACCACCGCATGTTAAGTATGGGCGAGAGTTTCTTACCTATCTTATATTCCTTGCTGTTGATGAGTGTCTGATACTCATCACTCTCTACGGGATTGAAGAAGTGATTAGCATAGATATCCTTATGGTTCTCCCAGATCTGACGGCGGATTCTGGCATAGGACTTGAAGGAGTTCCGGTTGCGCGACTCGTATTTCATACGATAGAAAAACAGGTACTCATCGATGCGGTGAACAATATCTTCCTCATTAAGGAAAGTCAGCCAGAAATCCCAGTCCTCAAGACCCTTCACCATCATGGGATTATAACCTGGAGTCTTATCAAAATCCTTGCGACGATAAAGTGCTGTACAAACAAGAACATTACGACAGATAATCCGGTTATAACTGTATTCCGGAAGATCATAGTCTGTATTCTTGGCACCAAAGAGTCGCGTATTCGTACATACGACCTTCACTTCAGGATGCTCCTCAATATAGGCGACCGTCTTCTCCAGATAAGTCTCAGCGATCATGTCGTCAGCATCGAGTGGCAGGATATATTTACCCTGACTCTGGCGTATGGCCGTATTACGAGCCACACTGACTCCCTCGTTGAACTTGTCGATATAGTGGAAACGCGTGTCATCTTCACAGAACGATTTCATCTTTACCAAAGAATCGTCTGTGGAACCATCATTCACAACGATACACTCGAAATTGGTAAAAGTCTGTTTGCTGACACTCTCCAAAGTTTCGAGAATATACTTTCCCTGATTAAAGCAGGGAACGATAATGGATACAACTGGTTTTTTATTCTTGCCCATAGAAATCATTTACATGAAATGGAACAACAGCTTCAGATAAGTCATTGCCAAAGGAACTGGTAGCAGGAGGTGCAGATCGCGCAGTTGCTTGCGGAAATCACCACCATCGAGTTGACTGCATTTTCTCCAGGTAGTTGTCATCACTCTACGCTGCTCCGCATAGAAAGTCCTGAATAATGACGGTGCCTCAGCATGAATAGAGTTGAGCGTGATCATCTGGAAATTCTGAATCAGATTATGTACATCCTGATTCTGTTCCAACTGATGCTGACGTGAGAAGTCGCACATCTCCTTCAATATCCTGTTGATACAGGAACAGCTGCGCTCATAGTTCTTCCTGACCGTGATACTACCCTCCCGAATCTTATAAAGATAAGTCACATGCCCAACGGCATATAAGGATTTTGCCAGACACGCTATCTGGAAACTCCAAAGCTCGTCTTCATGAATAATCCCTTCCAAAAAGCGGAGGTGATGACGATTCAGGAATGAAACCTGGTAGAGCTTGTTGACAGACATCAGATACCAATCCTTGACACGATAGGCCTTCAACACTTCATTATCAGTCAGCGCAACGCCATCCTTGAGACGTAACGGATCCATCTGAATCTGACTGCCTATGATCTGATAGCCACCAACGACGAAGTCATAGTCTTTGTCCTGTAATGGCTTTGTCAGCCGTTCTATGCAATCAGGCGTTATCTCGTCATCACTATCCAAGAAATAGACGTAATCACCTGTAACAACATCAATACCTGAATTACGTGCTGCAGAGAGACCTCGATTCTGCTGATGGTGGATAATCCTGAAATCAATCTTACCTGCATAAGTCTGCAACCTTTGTTCTATCAGCTGCATACTTTCATCAGTACCGCAATCATCAACCAAGATGCACTCCATACAGCCCTGCCATGTCTGATTCATGACACTTTGCAGGCAGTCCTCGATATAAGGAGCCACATTATAGACAGGAATGACAATGGAGATCTTCATCGTTTGGGCCAAGGGAACTTTAATCTGGCTTTACTGAATTTGGGACCCAGAATACAGCAACAGAAATAACATAGCTGGAAGAGGAAATCAGAACCAAGGATCTTAAAATAAGATGTAGAGAAGAAATCCCAACGCATATGACGATACTTCACGTCGATGTCAAAGTTGCTTTCATCAACAGAATACTGACGATCCAATACGAAATAGGCATATTTCAAGGCTCCCAAGCGGTCCTTGGCTGGAAGATCTCCATTAATCGCTGATATCAATTCTTCCTTACTTTTCATGTGATAGCAAGCACCCGTCATTTCATAGAAAGAACGTCCAACCAAAATGGAAGGCTTACCCCAATAACTGGCCTCAACACCTGTAGATGAACCAAATGTAACCACTTTATTGCAGGCATCCATCAACGCATACGAGCTGACTTTGCTCTCAGGTGGGATTACCGTTATGTTCGGATATTTCTGCAGGTCATATAATTCCATGTGGGCTTTATGCGTCACTCCTTTCAGATTGGGATGAATACGCAAATAGAAATGGATGCCAGGATCAGCATGCTGGAGCATGAACTCAATAGCTTCGTACTGGGAGGTAAACAAATTACCCTTCTGCCACTCATCTCCTAACGCCGCAATCTCATCCTGAGAAGAGTTATAGATAGCGATATTTGTCACCTTACTGTCAAAACCTTCTGGAAGGAGATCTTTCTGCTGATCTTTGGTATAAACACGTGTATCGAAAACGAGGATGCCATTGCGACGCTTTTCATAGAAAGTAGAGGCCTGACGAGTCTTCTCCTCTAGCGTTTGTGGAGATTGTTTCCACAAATCCTCCACCATACGTCCATAAAGCTCGATATTCAATGGCCATTCACCTACAAAACGGATCTTCTTGTAGGGTTCTATGTGTCCTCCTACTCCTTCCAGCGAGACGAATTCAATCCCCATGCTCTTGGCAATATCATAGAAAAGGCGGTTCTCAAACAGACGACCGTTATAAATCAGCACCTGGTCTGGCTTCAACTCTTCCAGCAACTGATAGACATAGTCTACAAAGTCGCAGAGGTTTTCAATCAGAGGCAAGGCCCATCCGATAAATCCTTCCCAATTCGCCATATCAAGGTCACGGGAGATATCATAATACATGGAGAGTACGGAACTACCCACCTCCACCTGACGATACTTAACAGCCTTGATATCTTCAGAATTGTGCAGATCCAAGTGTCTGTCCTGATGTTTCAGATCCTTTTCCTTGATAGGCATAAAATGCACGCCTTCACCATATTTCTTCTGATATTGGCGATACATATAATGGCAGAAATTGCAGGTGCTCACATGTCCGCTAAGATTCATAAAACAGGATGCCAGTGCACAATGACAATAACCAAAGTAAACTGTATCACCCTCTTTCCGGCTCGTCACAATATCATCCAAAATGATCCCTACGTGGGGAGCTGCCAAAGAACAGGAACTATAGTAAAATTTCTTCATGCTGATTCTTATATCAAACCAACTCATTCAACCTGTTCCTTCGGTAAAA
>JAEETB010000101.1 GCA_016286575.1 Prevotella sp. | reverse complement strand
AATAAGGTATAGCAATGGAAGATAACAAAACATATTTCGGAGAAATCGGGCACGGCTTGAAGACTTTGGCTACAGGTATGAAGACCTCCTGGAAAGAATATTTCAAGGACTTCTTTACCAACAAGTCGACAGAGCAGTATCCCGAGAACCGCAAGACTACACTCCATGTAGCAAAGCGTCACCGTGGTCGCTTGGTATTCAAGCGCAACGAGGATGGCAGCTACAAGTGTACGGCTTGCACATTGTGCGAGAAAGCCTGTCCTAACGGAACCATCAAGATTACAGCCCACATGGCTGAGGATCCTGAGACAGGCAAGAAAAAGAAGGTGCTCGACGATTATCAGTACGACCTGGGCGACTGTATGTTCTGCCAGCTCTGTACGAACGCCTGCAACTTCGACGCCATCGAGTTTACGAATGATTTCGAGAATGCCGTATTCGACCGCTCAAAGCTGGTACTTCACTTGAATCAGGAGGTTTACCAGGGTGGTTCGCTGCCTAACCTCATCGAAGGTGGTGCCGAGTGGGAAGTCGGTAAGTTTAACACTAAAACGAAGTAACGCTATATGGCAAATACAGTAATGTTTATTATTCTCGCGGTGTTCATCATCGGCTCTGCGCTGATGTGTGTCACTACGACGAAGATTATGCGAGCCGCAACATTCATGTTGTTTGTGCTCTTTGGTGTGGCAGGCATCTATTTCCTGCTCGACTACACCTTCCTTGGAGCCGCTCAGATCTCAGTATATGCCGGAGGCGTTACGATGATCTATGTGTTCGCCATCCAACTGGTGAGCAAGCGTACCCTTCAGGGTCTGGAGGAGCGAGTGAAGTCAAGTAAGATGATTGCTGGTGGTCTGGCTGCCTTTGCCGGACTGGTGGTAGTCTCTCTGATCTTGCTTAAGACTGGCTTCTATACTCAGGAGATCGCCAACGTAGAAGTACCGATGAAGGAAATCGGTATGGCGCTGGTTGGTTCAGGTAAGTATCAGTATGTTCTGCCCTTCGAGTTCATCTCAGTATTCCTGCTGGCATGTATCATCGGAGGCTTGGTTGTAGCGAGAAAGGAGGATAAGGCATGATACCAGTTGAATGTTTTTTCGCACTTAGTGCTTTATTGTTCTTTATTGGTTTCTACGGTTTCGTTACCCGTCGTAATCTGATTGCCATGCTCATCTCTGTAGAGCTGGTGCTCAATGCTGTGGACATCAATTTCGCTGCCATCAACCGTCTGCTCTATCCCAACGGTATGGAAGGCATGTTCATGACCCTCTTCGTGATTGGTGTTGCCGCTGCTGAAAGTGCAGTTGCCATCGCTATTATCATCAATGTCTATCGCAAGTTCAAGAGCGACAGCGTTGATGCCATCCAGAATATGAAACGATAGTTTTAGGTTAAACATTAAACATTAAAGATTAAACATTATGTTTGGATATACAATCTTTATAATGCTGCTGCCGCTGCTGTCGTTCATTGTTCTTGGACTGGCAGGCATGAAGATGCAGCACAAGGTTGCCGGATTGATTGGCACCTGTTCGCTGGGCGTAGTCACGATACTCTCTTATCTCTGCGCATTCCAGTACTTCGGTATGGATCGTGTGGACGGAGTATACCAGACTTTTGTTCCCTATAATTTCACATGGTTGCCTTTGGGCAATCTGCATTTCGACCTCGGCATCCTGTTGGATCCTATCAGTGTGATGATGCTGATCGTGATCTCTACGGTATCACTGATGGTTCATATCTACTCATTCGGCTATATGCACGGTGAGAAGGGATTCCAGCGTTACTACGCTTTCCTCTCTCTCTTCACGATGTCCATGCTGGGTTTGGTTCTGGCCACCAACATCTTCCAGATGTATATGTTCTGGGAGCTCGTGGGTGTAAGCTCTTATCTGCTCATCGGCTTCTACTATCCTTTGAAGCCCGCCATTGCTGCCTCTAAGAAAGCATTTATCGTGACCCGTTTTGCTGATATGTTCTTCCTCGTGGGTATCCTGACCTTTGGCTACTTCGTCGATTCGTTCAGCTTCTCGTTTGCTGGCGATATCGTGATGGGGCAGGGCACGACACCGTTCATCGAGGGTAATCTGGCCAAGGCAGTTGCCGCTGGTGGTTTCATCATTCCTACCGCATTGACTCTGATGTTCATTGGAGGTGCTGGTAAGTCTGCGATGTTCCCGCTGCACATCTGGTTGCCCGATGCCATGGAGGGTCCTACACCTGTATCTGCACTGATCCACGCTGCTACGATGGTGGTAGCTGGTGTGTTCCAGATCGCCCGTATGTTCCCATTGTGGATTGAGTATGCACCTCAGGCTATGTCGATTGTTGTCTGGGTTGGTGTGTTCACCGCCTTCTATGCTGCTGCTGTGGCTTGTGCCCAGAGCGATATCAAGCGTGTGCTCGCCTTCTCCACGATTTCTCAGATTGCCTTTATGATGGTAGCCCTGGGTGTATCTCTGCCTGGACATGAGACCTTGATGGATAATCATGCTCAGCTGGGTTACATGGCTGGTATGTTCCACCTGTTCACCCACGCCATGTTCAAGGCTTGTTTGTTCCTGGGTGCAGGATGTATCATCCACGCTGTTCACAGTAATGAGATGGCCCTCATGGGAGGTCTGCGTAAGTATATGCCGATTACGCATATCACGTTCCTCATCAGCTGTCTGGCTATCGCCGGTATTCCATTCTTCTCAGGCTTCAGCTCGAAGGATGAGATTATCACAGCCTGCATGCAGTATAGTCCTGTTTGTGGTTGGATCATGACAGGTATCGCTGCGATGACTGCCTTCTATATGTTCCGTCTGTACTACGGCATCTTCTGGGGTACTGAGAACAAGGAGGCTCACGAGCATCATACACCTCACGAGGCGCCTGCTTCGATGACGATTCCTCTGATTGTACTCTGTGTGATCACCGTTGGTGTGGGTATCTATTCTACACTGGGTGGTTTCCTTGGATGGGGAGGTTCTTTTGGCAGCTACGTATCTGCCGCCGGTACCGACTACACCATTCATTTCGACACGCAGATTGCTGCTACCTCTACGATTATTGCCATTCTCAGCATCTGTCTCGCCACCTATATATATAAAGGTGAGAGCCAGCCCATCGCTGATCGTCTGTACAAGACGTTCCCCAAGTTGCATCGTGCAGCTTACAAGCGTTTCTATCAGGACGAGATCTGGCAGTATGTTACGCACAGAATTATCTTCCGTTGTGTCTCGACACCTATCGCCTGGTTCGACCGTCATATCGTTGATGGTACGTTCAACTTCATGGCGTGGGGTGCTAACGAGGCTGGTGAGAGCATCCGTAGCTGGCAGAGTGGCGACGTCCGCCAGTATGCCGTATGGTTCCTCACCGGTTCTGTGGCACTGACGTTGATATTGCTATGCATTTAAATTGTAAATCGTAAATCAGTAAATTACAATTATGACAATATTAACATTATTCGTAGTAATCCCTGCCCTGATGCTTTTGGGATTGTGGCTTGCCAAGAATCTCAATCAGGTGCGTGGTGTGATGGTAGCAGGAGCGTCTTGCTTGCTGGCTCTCTCCATTTGGCTGACGATTTATTTCATTCAGGAGCGCGCAGCTGGTAATACGGCTGAGATGCTGCTCACCTATAGTGTGCCCTGGTTCAAACCCTTGAATATCGCTTACAGCGTGGGTGTTGATGGTATCTCTGTCGTGATGTTGCTGCTTTCGAGCATCATCGTGTTCACTGGCACTTTTGCCTCTTGGCAGCTGAAGCCTCTCACAAAGGAGTACTTCCTTTGGTTCACCCTGCTTTCTACAGGTGTGTTTGGCTTCTTCATCTCTACCGACCTCTTCACGATGTTCATGTTCTACGAGGTGGCTCTGATCCCGATGTACCTGTTGATTGGTGTCTGGGGTTCCGGACATAAGGAGTACTCAGCCATGAAGCTGACATTGATGCTGATGGGAGGCTCGGCTCTGCTGATCCTTGGTCTGCTTGGTATCTATTATTTCAATGGTCAGTATAGTGGTAGCTATACGTTTGAACTGACGACGATTGCCGCCAATCACTGTATTCCTTCAGACATTCAGAACATCTTCTTCCCCTTCATCTTCATCGGTTTCGGTGTGCTGGGAGCTCTGTTCCCATTCCACACATGGTCTCCCGATGGTCACGCTTCAGCGCCTACGGCAGTCTCTATGCTCCACGCTGGTGTGCTGATGAAGCTGGGAGGTTATGGCTGCTTCCGTGTGGCTATGTATCTGTTGCCCGAGGCTGCTCAGGATCTCTCTTGGATCTTCCTCATCCTTACGACAATTTCTGTAGTCTATGGTGCCCTCTCTGCTTGTGTTCAGACTGACCTGAAGTATATCAATGCTTATTCTTCAGTGTCACACTGCGGATTGGTGCTCTTCGCCCTGCTGATGATGAGTCAGACGGCTGTAACAGGTGCTGTGCTGCAGATGCTCTCTCACGGTCTGATGACGGCTCTCTTCTTTGCCTTGATCGGTATGATCTATGGACGTACCCATACCCGTGATATCCGTGAGCTGGCAGGATTGATGAAGATTATGCCATTCCTGGCTGTGGGTTATGTGATTGCTGGTTTGGCCAACCTCGGACTTCCTGGCTTCTCAGGCTTCATTGCTGAGATGACCATCTTCGTTGGAGCCTTTGGCGCTAATCCTGTTTCTGGCGATCCCAACACGTCATTCCGTATGGTGGCAACCATCATCGCTTGTACGTCAATCGTTGTGACAGCAGTCTACATTCTGCGTGTTGTTGGTAAGATCCTGTATGGTGAGGTGGAGAACAAGCACTTCCTGGAGCTCACCGATGCTACATGGGATGAGCGCGTCGCTGTGATCTGCTTGATTTTCTGTGTGGCTGGTCTTGGAACCTTCCCGTTCTGGGTAAGCGATATGATCTCGCCTGCAGCTGGATCGATTCTTCAGTCAATTGGTGTCATGTAATAAATCGTAAAATTGGTAAATCGTAAATGATATGAATTACGGACAATTCTTAAATATGATTCCTGAGTTTTACCTGGTTCTCATATTGTTAGCAGTTTTTGTGGTTGACTTCATCATGCACCGTAGTGAGAAGAAACTCGACGTTCTCTTTGCCGTGACTGCTGCCCTGATGATTGTGCTGCCTGTGCGTATAGCCCTGATGTCGGAACCCACTGAGGCCTTTGGCGGTCTCTATGTGGCCTCTTCAGCCGTCAACGTCATGAAGGTCATCCTGGCATTCGGTACGCTGATCGTCATCATCATGGCCCAACCTTGGGTAGCAACCCAGAAGCGCCTCGCTGGCGAGTTCTATATGCTGATCATCAGCACCTTGCTGGGTATGTTTGTCATGATGTCATCAGGCAACTTCCTGCTGTTCTTCCTCGGTCTCGAGATGGCTTCAGTGCCTCTGGCCTGTATGGTGGCCTTCGATCGCGACCGTAAGAATAGTGCCGAGGGTGCTGCGAAATACATCTTGGTAGCGACCTTCTCCAGTGGTGTGATGCTCTTCGGTATCTCGTTCATCTATGCCGCTACGGGTAGTCTTTATTTCGACGATGTGGCAGCTGTGATCACTGCGAAGCCCCTCACCATCATGGGTCTGGCCTTCTTCTTCAGTGGCTTGGGCTTTAAGATCTCTCTCGTGCCCTTCCACTTCTGGACAGCTGATACCTATCAGGGTGCGCCTACGCCAGTGACGGGCTATCTGAGTGTGATCTCCAAAGGCGCTGCTGCCATTACGCTGTGCATCATCCTGATGAAGGTGTTCCAGCCAATGGTAGAGTACTGGAACTACATGCTCTACATCGTGATTGTTCTCTCTATCACGGTGGCCAATCTCTTTGCCATCCGTCAGAGTGAGCTCAAGCGATTCATGGCGTTCTCGAGTATCTCACAAGCTGGATACATCATGCTCGCTGTTGTTGGCAATGGCCAGCTCGGCATCGCTTCACTGACTTATTATGTGCTTGTCTACATCGTAGCCAACATGGCAGTCTTCACTGTCATCAACGTTGTTGAGCAGAATAACGGTGGACGCACGGATATGGCAGCCTACAATGGATTCTACCAGACGAACCCCAAGCTGTCGTTCCTCATGACGCTGGCTCTGTTCTCTTTGGCAGGTATTCCTCCGTTCGCGGGTATGTTCTCGAAGTTCTTCGTCTTCATGGCTGGCGTTCAGAATGGTGAGCCTATGGCATACTTCGTGGTGTTCGTGGCCTTGGTGAATACGGTAGTGTCACTTTACTACTACCTGCTCATCGTGAAGGCTATGTACATCACCAAGACTGACAAGCCTCTGCCCACCTTCAAGAGCGACGTGAACACGAAGGCAGCCCTCGCTGTCTGTACGGCAGGCATCGCCCTCTTCGGAGTTGTCAGCTGCATCTACGAGTGGATTGCCGCCGCAGGAATGTAATCACAGCTTTCCCCCTCAATAGAAAAATCCCGATGACCTCACAAACCATCGGGATTTTTTGTTACTATTTGTTAAGCTTTCAGGAACTCGATCTTCCTTCGATTATCCTTAGGCCTCACCGCGAAATGCAGCCAGATAGAACCCTTTGAGTTTTTCTCTATTAGGATCTCATCAAAGTCCAGATTCGAATCATCTGCATAGTCCATCAAGATCACGGCGTACCTCATGGCTTGCTCCATCCCATAAGTCCTGATATCCACTGCACAGCCTGTCAGATGATTGGAAGTATTCGAACCTCCTGCCAACTTATTCACAGCAGGCGAACGATACCCGCTGTTGATAATAATCGGCTCTACATTCTTCGACTCGTCATAATCCTCACCTGGTTTCAGACAATACAGCGTATTGTAACTATAACGCAATTCTTCCAACCAAGGACAGAGCCTTTTCAGATTCTCAATCACTGCATGACTCGGAATGTTCCCATCAGCAGTCTTGTGCTTGGTCTTTGTGAACTCCCCGAGCGTAATGTGCTCGGAGAGTTTCATCTTGCTATTTACTATTACTTCATTCATTGTTTTGAGGTTTTAATGATACTTTTTCGAAACTGCCATCTGCCATCTGTACCACATAATGGCGTTTCTTCCATGTACTGATCATATTGCCGGTCTTTTCGATATTCATGCCCAGTTTCGTCCTTACGTGCTTGGCATCATCTTCCGTAAACCTTTCGGGCAGGAATGTCAACAGACTCTGAGGGCCGCGCTTCGAAATCTGAATATCATCATCTGCATGGCGGATCTTGTCACCCCAGATCTTCATCTTCAGATAGAGGTCGTAGAACAGACTCCAGCGACAGAAACCTTCGATCGACCTTTCCCATTTCATACCGTTGGCGGCATAGAGCAGACAGGCCTTGCGGAACGCATGCACAAGGGCACGATGCGACAGATTGTCGAAGACACGATCTTGTGACAGACGCGCAAACTCGGCACACTCCTTCTTCAACTTCCTGGCCAGCTTCTTGGCCTCAGAACAGTCAATCTCGCCCGTTGCAGCCTTCAGGTTGTCGATATAGGGCTTCAGGGCGTCGTCGTACTCCTGACCGTACTTGCCAAAGACCGATATGTCAGTACCATATTCGTCTTCATCGACAGGGATCGTAGCCAGACAGAGACGAGAGATAGGACCATCGGTCAAGACGAACTTGAAGTACCTCATCGCCTTGCCTAAAGTGGTGTTGGCATTCCAGTTCAGATGCAGACAACCATCAGCCATCACGCTCTGCGTACCAGCACGGTCAGAGCCGTAATCATTGTCCTCATCGTCGCACAGTTTCATCGTCGTGAACTGGTTCGCTCTACCCGACTTGGCCTCGATCTGGTCCCACTGCTCCAGCTCGTTCAGTCTGACATAGAGTGGAGCGCTGTCGGCTTCGTCCATACGCTGCACAAGGGCGGCCTTCGTAATGTCTGACTTGATGGTCTGAATGATCAGGCCTTCCGGACGCTTAGGTTTCTCCTTATTACCTGCCTTACCGTTAAACTCGTCATTGAATTCCTTCAGGCGTCTGCGATTCTCCTTGTCACGCTTTTTCATCTCAGAAATGATATGGATAAGCGGCTGCTTCGTACACGAATCCTTTCCGCTACCCGTCGGAGCGATGATCAGACAGTTGATACGCAACTCACGAGGTTGATTGTCGATATATACGAAACTCAGTTTCCTCGGATAGGTGGCCAGCGGTGGGAACATCGCCTGAGCGACGGTTGCCTTGAACTCCTGAGGTGTGTTCTGCAGCACGGTCTTCACCAGTCTGGGCAACGAGGCAGGAATCTCCGGCGGGGTCGCACTGGCAAACAACTTCGACAGCGAATCCTGTGTAAACGAAGGTTGACCCTCTGTACTCTCCTGAGGTACCATCACCTGTGCATTACCCATCCGTCTGCTTTCACGGAACACCTTCTTTTGGAACAGCGTAAGTCGCTGATAACCATTATAATAATCGGTGTAATAGGCTTTCACTAGCTGACGAATATTCTGGTCATTCCAGTTGTCCGGCATCAGTTCCTTCAGCACGCCGAGCGTCTCGCCCTCTGTCAGCAGCAGGTTGCAATGACTCAGTACAACCTTCACCGAGTTATGCCTGCCGCCCTCTTCGTTCAGGTCAGCCTCCGTCACGTCCTCCTCCTTCATACACTCGCGGAAGATAAACCTTGTACGGTCATTCGCAGGAATCACCTCACTCTGAGAGTCAGAATCAGAAGGAGCAGCTTCGTCCCTTTTAATGCTACGCTCCATATTCCCAACGTTCTCCTCTTCCCAAGGTCTGTAATGTTTATTCGCTTTCTTCGCCCCTTTGGGAACTTGTTCCAAGCCCTTCCGTTCACGCTCCTTCAGACACTGATATTCCTGCTCGCACTCCTCTGCGCTCATTGGTTCCTCGAAGATGGCATCGTCCAGATAAGGCAGATCATCTTCCGACCCACTGGTAGAGAACGACACCCTTTGAAGATCCTTCGTGTTCGTATCCATCTCGACATGAAGGATGGTTGCCACACGGACCTGATTCTCTAGAATAGTCGTGCCAGGCACACGGCGACAAACCAGATGCCAACCGCCTTTGGCACTCTTCTCCAGCATCACGAGGCCTATCTCCTCCTT
This sequence comes from Prevotella sp., assembly GCA_016286575.1. GTDB lineage: Bacteria > Bacteroidota > Bacteroidia > Bacteroidales > Bacteroidaceae > Prevotella. The sequence goes on along the minus strand of JAEETB010000101.1, from coordinate 1,001 downwards.
CTTCGAAAGGATCAAGTCCTTGTACTCGCTTCCATAGCAGTCTACATCGTGGAAGAAGAAACTGCCCTGACTCTTGCAGCCAGCCAACAAGCCCTCTACATGCCCGATGTTATAAGCCAACTGAAGCAGATCAGCCTTGGCTGTCTCGTCGCCCTGACGGGCCTTTGCCAGGCGGTCGAGGTTCTCCTGAGAGTTCCTCAGAGCCAAAAGCTCTTCACGGTTCTTGACTGGGTGGGCAGACTTCCGTTTATCGCCCGTCCCCGTATACGTTATTCTGTAAATCATCGGCAAAACCCTTTCTTAATCAGATAATTAATGACCTTCAGGACGTCCTTCCTCAGGATGGAGGCCAAATTGGTGCGCATTTCTGATGGTACCACAAACGTTACGCGGTCGAATCCGTCCTGACCGAACGACAGACTCACATATCCGCCTTTAAACTCAGGCTTGCGCTTCTCCCGCTTCTTGCGGATAAAGTCAAAGAACCCATTGCTCAGCAGCTGACCGTAGCCAAGGCCGCGAAACGGCTTTACAAGTCCTACACGCGGATTGTCAGGCAACACCTGAACATAATCCATTCCAGTCTCACTTTTGCTGATGGCCACCTGGGCACTCAGCGTTGTTGTTTTGATAGTTTTCTTTGTCATAATTGAGTTGAATTTGCGAGAAGAAGGTCGGATTCTTTGGCCATTTACTCGAGAACATCCTCCTCACCTCAACCCAAAATTTGTTAAATTATTTGCAATTTCTCATTCCTCATTCCACACTCCTCATTTCTCACTTCCTAACGATTTCCGTTGCAACGATGTCCATGTACAGTTGTCCGTTATACTCGCGAGTCTGGAACCTCATGGTGGCGAACACCAGTTCATTTTTCTCGAAGGTCAGCGTTGCCAGATTGCCCAGCACCGTCACCACGTAACAGTTCTCGTACTTGCCTCCCAATTCCTGAAGCACCAGGATTCGCTTGTTCAGCACACCGTTCTCACTTTTCTCACTCT